>JBIOJM010000008.1:0-69195 GCA_044450785.1 Isosphaerales bacterium | reverse complement strand
GGATGAACGCGCGGCTCGTGCAAGCCCAACCTTTCATCAGCCCACCCCCAGGTTGATGCGCGGATCGAAGGGGCGCTGGGTTTCCCTTGCCCTGTTTGCAGGAGCCATGGCGGCGGGAGCCGCCTGGCTGGACGCGCGCTACGGCTGGATCACACCAGCCTTCGATGCGATCGCCCGCCAGTTTTACGAGGTGCCGCTGCTGGCCCGGATTCGGCGTCCTACCCAGCTCGTCCTGGTTCGATGGCACCTTGCGATCGGCTCGATGCTGCTGGTGCTTGGCCTCTTGCTGGCACCCTGGTTGAACCGGCACGGAAGGGCCTGGCTGGCGATCCTGGGAACCGGCTACACGATCCGGGCGGTCGTCTGGATCGTCGGCGGCAACCTGCCGCTCGTTCCCGGCGATAGTTGTCATTACCTGGAAGTGTCAACCTCGGTATTGCGAGGCGAGGGCCCGGTCAAGCATTACGTCGAGAGCTTCTTCAGGGACTATCCGCGGATCCGGGATGGGCAGGGCGTACTCGACGACTGGGCCACTCCGCTGGACGCGTACGTGCGCGCTTTGGCCTTCCGGATTGCAGGATTGGGGCCTGATGCGGCCCTCGAGGCGCGGATCGCGGCCGCCAAGGCCTGCAGCTTTATCCTCAACCTGCTGGCCCTCCCCGCGATCTACGTCTTCGCTCGGCGGCGATATCGACCGCTTGTCGCGATCTGGACGATGGCCGCGCTGGCCGTCCTGCCGGTCCATGCGATCTACGCCGGCTTCATGCTTCGGGAAAGCCTGGTGGCGCTGGTGTTGATCCTGGCCGTCTGGACGCTGACCGAGGTCTGGCACGCGGCGCCGGGGCGGCGGTCGGTGTGGGTCTGGGCCGTGACGGCGGGCTTGTGCGGCGGATTGGCCGTTCTGGCGCGCACGACCGGGCTGGCACTGCTGGCCGCGGCGGGCCTCTTCGGTCTGGTCGCTCACGGTCGCGGGCGGTTGGGCGCCCTCCTGCTCTGGGCCGCAGTCGCCGTTGCCGTGTGCTTCCCGTGGGCCTGGACCACCCTGCAGGAATATGGAACGCCTTTCTATTCATATACTAACTATTTTGAATACAATTTTTCATGGACGGTCCACCATTACGACCAGGGGAACACGCTGCCGTCGCAGTTCTACACATGGAGGAACATGTCTGAGATCGTCAGAGTGAAGGTCAAGTCGCTGCTCTTGATCGCCGTCTACTCGACCATGATCCTGGGCGTACCGATCGTCCTGGGCTTCTGCCGGCGGCTCTTGACGCGAGATCGACCGGGCCGCGACACCGACCTGCTGGCGGCGGCGATCTTCGTGGTGTTTGTGCTGGCGACGCTCAAGAGCATCGCCGACGTGACGCAGGTCGCCCAGCTCGGGCGCTACTACCTACCGGTCTTCGCGTTGATGTTGCCGGCGGGGGTCGCGGGACTGGCCGATTGGCTGGAATCGCCGCGGGGCGGGCCCGGGGTCGCTCCCTGGCTGGCGGTCATCACGTGTGCGCTCCTATGGGCGGACCCGAGTTGGGCCTACGACGCGTCCTGGCTGGTCAAACGCTATCAGCTTCACTGGCCGGCCTTGCGCGAGGCCGGCCTCTGGGTCCAGGCCCATCCGGAGCGAGTATCACCGCAGGCTCGGATCATGACCTGGTTCCCCTGGGAGCTGCGGGTCACGAGCGACCGGACAACGATCCTCATGCCCCGAAGCTACAGCGTGAGGCGCATTCGCGAAGTGATCCGCCAATATGGCGTGACGCACTTTCTGTGGGGCTCGTTCGAGCCGCCACCTTACTATGAGATCAATCCCGAGTCATGGGCCCTCGAGCTGGAGCAGCTTCACACCGCGATCGGTTTGACCGAGAAGCGAGAATTGTATCGTTCCCCTCGTGAGGTCTTTTTTCCTGTTCGCCTCTATCAGCTTCCGTGAGCGCTGGGCGAGCGCCGGCACTCTCTTCACACCGAGGAGGCCCGTTCTTCGATGCGATGGTCCCGGACGATCCTGATTCTCTTGATGCTGCTCGACGTGTGGTACCGCGCGCACACGTTTGGAGGGCATGTGCGCGAGGGGCTCGGGATCAGCTTGTGGCCCAGGGTGATCGGCGCCAGCGAGCCGCTGGACTGCGACGAGGCGGCTTATGCCTACATCGGGCATCGCATCCTCCACGGGGACGTCCTCTATCGCGACCTGACCGAGAACAAGCCGCCGCTGGGCTACTGGATCTACACCCTGGCCGTGGCGCTGGGCGGATATAACGAACTGACGATCCGCGTCATGCCGATTCCGTTCATCCTCGCGACGATTGCGCTCGTATGGTGGATCGCGAATCGGCTTGGCGGTCGGGGATCGGCCTGCCTGGCCGCCGGTCTCTTCATGCTGCTCAGCACGGATCCCTACCTGTTCGGCAACGGCGCGAACCTCGAGCACTTGATCAATTTCTTCGGGGTCGCGTCGCTGGCACTCTTTCTGCTTTTCTGGGACCGCGCCGGCCGGTGGCTTCTGGTGAGCTCGGGCGTCTGTCTGGGAGCGGCCGCCCTGGTCAAACAGGTCGCAATCGTTCCCGCACTGATCTTCGCCCTGGCTCTCGTGCTCCGTTCCATGGCCCACGGCGATCGATTGCGAGCACGAGCCGCGCGCGGCTTTCTCCACCTGGTCGCGTTCGCTCTTGGGATCGTGGGGATCGCGGCGGTGGCGGCGACAATTCTGATCGCCCGGGGCGCGGGTCAATCAGCCTTCGAGGACATTTTCCAGTATGGCCGGGCACTGGCGACCGACACCTTGACGGATCCCAACGCCCCGTGGGGCTTGATTCGCTGGATCACCGGCAACGCCGACCCGGCGGGGCAGCTCCCCTGGCCGTTTGGAGGGACCGACTATCTTGTCTGGTGGGGGAGTGGAAGCTGGCCCCTCTGGCTGGCCTCGATACCCGCCTTGGCCTATCTGCTGCTCTGCCCGGGGACGACGGCTCCCCGGCGGCTGCTGGCCGGCTGGACTCTCGCGGCCTGGGCCCAGGTGATTCTCCCTGGTCTCTACTGGCCGCACTACTATCTGCTGCCGATCGCCGGCGTGGCGATGAGCGTCGCTCTCTGCTTGGCCGACGCGACGTCCGTCGTGGGTCGCGCGGTCTGGCCGGGGGACAAGGCCTCCTCGCACAAGATTGCCGGTGGATCCGGCCCGGTTCGGCGGTGGACAGGGCTGGCGGCATGGTCGGCTCTGCTCCTGGCGTCCGCGATCGGAGGATCGTTGTTCCTTCAGATACGGGACTACTTGCTGGTGCCTCCCGAAGAGCTGACGATTCGCTACAAGGGAGGGCGGCAGTGGGTCGTGCTGCGGGCGATGGGGCGCGAGCTAGGCCGGCGCGCGACGATCTGGGCCCATCCGCGCTTGTATGTCTGGGGCTGGCAAAGCCCGCTGCATTTTTACTCGGGGCTGGACGGCCCGACCCGCCACTTCTTCGTGGACAATCTGCTGCGCGACCAGGCCGATCGCGATCACCCTCTGATCAAGCCGCGAACAGAGGAGATCATCGCAGCCCTTCGGCGCCGGCTACCGGAGCTGATCTTCACGGGTTATGCACCGTTTCGCGCGTTGCGGGCATTCTTGAACGAACGTTATCTACCGTCCCGGCTGGCGCCGGGGTTGTGGGTCAAGCAGGATGAATACGGACGATTCGAATTGATCGCGCCTCCCGCGGCGCCGGCGGCTGATCCACCTACCACCCAAGATTCATGGTGTCCAGCCGGTACTTGAGGCGAGCGAGGTGCCAGATTCGCACAGCCGTCTCGTTCTTGACCACGAACGCCAGCCTGTCGCCCTTGGGGCTAAAACGGACAGCGACCACGCCGCTCGGCGAAGGGAGTGACAACAGTTCCTGGAACGAATCACCCTGACGTCGCCAAAGCCGGATCGTGCGGTCCAGGGAAGCGGTTGCCAGCAGATGGTCGTCTGGGCAAAGCGCAACCGACGTCACCTCATCGGTGTGGCCAGCGAGATCCGCGACCGGCTCGCCCCCCGGGACTCGAGCGACGCGGACGCGACCGCTCAGGGTACCCAGGACGGCCAGCACCTCATCCCGGCTCAGCGCGACGCTGCCGACCGAGCCCCCAGGGCTCGGCCACGTCTGCACCGGCTGCGTCCCATCCCTGAGCGGGAACACGCGCGTGCTGTCGTCCTGGCACCCGGCAACGACCCACTGCTTGCCCGCCGCGACGCTGGCGATTCCCGACCATCCTTTCAAATACTCGCCCAGGTCGTTGCTCCACTGGGAAGCCAACGACAGGTCCGGCATCCGCCATGACACGAGCCGCCGCCCCACGCCGGCCCAGAGTGTCTGGCCATCACGCGAAAACACCAAGGAAGAGGGTGGCTCCTCAACGCCCACGGACGATCGCTCGTTTCGCGGTAAGAACCGAGCCAGGCACAATTCCCGCGACGAATGGCCGAACGCCAGCAAGGTCCCCTCGGGATCGAAGGAGACGGAACCCCGGACCTCACCGGCACATCGGCCAGTGATCGCTTGTTTCGCCTTAAGGCTCCCACTTTCGATGTCCCAGATCGTCAGCTCACCTCGGTGTTCTTGGTTAACAAGCCCGCGATCCGCCACACAGGCGAGGGTCCTACCGTCCGGCGCGAAATCAATGGCGTGCACCGGATCCGAGTGGTGGGCCATGATTGTCTGCTCTTCGAGACCGCCAAGCTCGTAGATCGCGGTTTGCGTACCGTTGGTCACCGCCATGTGGCGCCCCTGCGGGCTGAAGGCCGCAAACACGATCTCTCGATCGGCCGGCACTTCCTTGGTCGTGACCAAGAGCCGTCCTGTCGCCACCTCCCAGAGCTTGACGGTGCGGTCCCAAGAACTCGAGAGCAACAACGACCCATCCGGGGTGAAATCGAGGTTGGTGATCTCATGCTCATGCGCGGAATCGTCAAGGTCTGGGTCTCGGAGTGTTCGGATGGGGTTGAGAGATTCTGCCTCGAGCAGGACCAAACGCCGCCGTCCGTCCGTGGTCACGACAAGGCGCCCATCCGGGCTGATTCGCAAGACCATGCTTCTGGGCACCAAGAATTCGCGACGGCTCGGAGAATGGAATCCGTCCCCGTGCGCGAGCTCTTCGGCATTGAAGATTGTGAGCCCTCGAGAAGAGCAACAGGCGATTTTGGTGCCGTCAGGACTGAAGGCGAGGCCCGTGTAGCCCCGATCCACGGCAATCGTTCTCACATTCCTCCAACGGGAGGAGAGTTCCCAGCACCTGATCGTCTTGTCCTCCGAGCACGAGACGAGGGTCCTGCCATCCGGAGAGAATGCGAGTCCGGTCACCCATTGACGATGAGCGCCCTCCAGATCGCAGCGCTTGGGGCGCGGCCCAGAGGTGTCCCAGGCGTAGATATCGCCTTGCCTCGTCCCAATCACCAGCCACCTCCCGTCGGGGCTGAACGCCAGGCTTCCTCCACCTGTGTCCCTGGCGTCTTTCTGCACAGGGCCCGGGTAAATGAGATCTTGGTGGCTACCGCTGGTCAGATCCACCAAGCGGAGCTGCCGCGCGACGACTCCGCGGAGCTGAGCCATGGCCAGGCGGCGGCCATCAGGGCTAAAGGCCACGCAGTCCACCTGGGCGTCGTCAGGCATCACCCACGTGGTCACCCTCCGCAGGTCGACGCCGGCGAGACAGATCGCCGCCTCGCGGCGCAGATCGACCAGGTTGCGGACCTCGGGAGACAGTTGGGCCGCCCGAGCCAGATCGCCCAAGCAGCTCCAAGTCCAACCGATCGTACGGCTCGCCCGCTTTTCCCGGACACCGTTCTCGAGGGCGCGATATTCCTGCCACTCGGCCATCTGCCTGGCGGCGCGGGCCTCGGCGTCGGCTTTCTCCTTGTTCGCGCGCTCTTCGGTCAGGGCCAACTGTTGCTTGGCGTGCTCCGCCCTGTGCCGGAGCTCAGCGAACCGCAGCCAGATCACAACGACAATGACCGCGAACAAGGCAATCGCCAGGGCCACTTCCATCCGCCGTCGCTTGAGCAGTTTGAGCCCTCGCTCCCACCAACGATCCCGCCGCGCGCGGACCGGCCAGCCTTCCAGGAACCGCCTCAGGTCGTCCGCCAGGTCCTGGGCGCTGGCGTAGCGCTGGAGCGGGTCTTTTTGCAAGCACTTCAGGCAGATCGTTTCCAGGTCGCGCGGCACTTTGGGAATCAGGAGCCGGGGCGAAACCGGGTCGGTCTCGATCGCCAGCTTGAGCGTCTCCAGCGGTGTCTCAGCCTGGAACGGCGGTCGGCCGGTGAGGAGCTCGTACAAGGTCGCGCCCAGCCCATAAACGTCGCTGGCCGGGCCAACCTCGCCTCTTTTGTGGTCCGCTTGCTCGGGCGGCATGTAGCTTGGCGTGCCCAGCGCCTGGCCGGTGATCGTGAGGTGGGAATCTCCCCCAAGCAGCCTGGCCAGGCCGAAATCGGTGATTCGCGGCGCCCCGCGGTCGTCGATGATGATGTTGGACGGTTTGAGGTCGCGGTGGAGCGTGCCATGTTCGTGGGCGTGGTGGACCGCCTCGGCGACTTTGAGCAGATAACCGGCAGCTTGCGCGGCCGCCAGCGGATGTTCGCGGGCCAGGGCGGCCAGGCTCGTTCCCTCGACGTACTCCATGACGATGTAAGGCTGCCCCGCATGATCGCCGACGTGATGGACGGCCACGATGTTCGGATGGCTCAAGCCCGCCGCCGCGGTGGCCTCGATTCGGAGACGTTCGAGCTGATCGGGTGAGGCCAACCGGCCGTCCGGGATCATCTTCAAGGCGACGATTCGATTGAGGCTCGCCTGACGCGCCTTGAAAACGACTCCCATTCCCCCGCGGGCCACGACTTCCAGGAGTTCGTAATCGCCGACGCGGCTGATCTCACCAACCCGCAGCGGCGACAGCGATTGATCGAGAGCGTGATCGGCCTCGCGGAAGATCAGGAGTTCGGAGGCGTATTCAGGGTAACGCCTGATGTGCTCCTCAAACTCCGGCGCTTCGCCCGATTCATCTCGAAGGAGGAACTCGTGATAGATCAGTTCCGCGGCCGCGAGCCGATTCGAGGTGATCGGGTGGTCCTCTCGCGCCAAATAGGCGCGGCACGTGTGGCGTTCCCCCCGTAGCCAGCGCCCGCGCTGCTCGGCGATCAACTCATCGAGCCAGCGCTCCGCCGTCGCCTCCTCGGCCGGAGCCAGGTTGCCCGAGTCTTGCGCATGCATTCCTTCGTTCTGAGGCTCTCCCTCGGGCGATTCCGGATCATCCGGCGCGGTCGGGAGGCCGTTGCACGATGTTTCGTTGGGCATGGCTCGCACCATTACGCTGGAGTTCCTGCCGAACCCGGAGGATCGCCCGCGCCAGGCGGATCCGCAAGGAATCGTGGGCAACCCCGTGCAGGGTTGCGGGAAGTTCGTCCGTGTCGCGAGCAATCTCTTTCCACGTCCGTCCCTTGACTTTGTTCTGATCAAACAGCCACCGTTCCGCTTCGGACAGCCGGTTCCAGATCACCGCTTTCCGTTCGAGATCGTCCACGGCCTGGTTTGGAGAAGGGGCCGAGTCGAGGACCTCGCAGCCTTCGGGGAGGGACCCCTGATTCCGGCGCTCATGGCGAGCCTTGCTCACCAGCTTGTTGAAAGCCATCGTCAAGATCGTGCGCCGGATGTGATCCTCCGTCTCTCGACCGGACCAGCGCGAGCCCCCCTTCGCAAACAGATCAGCGAGGACCGACTGGCAAAGATCCATCGAATCCAGCAAGCGTCTCAGCTTCGAGTCAGTCAGGCGCAAGTGGGTGGCGCTGCGAATGTAAGGTTCGACCTTCCGCACCAATTCATCCGCGGCTTGCCGATCTCCCTTGAGAATGGCGGCGATCAGTCGCTGAAAATCGGATTCCATGTTCGGTTCGTCCGGTCCCGTGCGTTCTTGTAGGGAAGTCGCGTCGACTGATCCAACACAAAGACGAATCACATTCCCTCATTGTTAACACTCCGGGGCTTCGATGTCACCTGGATAGAGGTTGCCGGACACCTCGTGCCTCGTTGGAGACCAGACCGCCAACGGAATTATCAAACAATGAGTCATCTCATCCGGGAAGGCATTGAGGTCGATATCAAGCTGCCCAGCGGCCAGACCGCCGTGCATCACTTCTACCGCTTATTGGGTGACGTCAATTCTGTCGAACAGCCAGTACGTTTTCGCCGGCGACAGCACGGCACAAACGACATCGAGCACGGGCGGGACTGTCACAGAGACCGTTTACCCCAACGACACGTTCGTCGGCAACGATTCCACGTTCTCCGGCAATCTCGTCTCATTGTCGTCGGCCAATACCCCGGTGCTTCTGGCGGCCGTCACGCTCGACGCCACGATCACCAGTCCAGGTGATTCCTATTCGATCAGCCTCGTACCATCCAGCGGCGATGGTTCGATGAACAGCAGCAGCAAGACGCATCGGCGTCCTCGGCCACTCCTATGGCGGCAAGTGGGCGATGTTCGCCTCCTGCCTCTTTGACAAGTTCGCCTGCGGGGTGTGGTCTGACCCGGGGATCGTGTTCGATGAGTCCCGGCCGAACGTCAACGTCCTGGAACAAGTCTTGAAACCCCGGAGCGGCGTCGATGCGCGAGATCGCCCGAGAAAGAGATGATCGGCACCTGGATCGAAAGGAGTCGAGAGGGTACGCCGGATGCTCCGGTTTAGACAATCCGGTTGTTGCGAATGACCTCCGAGTACCAGCGGCTGCTGAGCTTCGGCGTGCGTTGCCCGGTGCCGAACGCGACGTGGACGATGCCGAACCGTTTCTCGTACCCCTCGGCCCACTCGAAGTTGTCGAGCAGCGACCAGAGGAAGTAGCCGCGGACGTCGTAGCCCTCGGTGACCGCCCGGTGCAACTCGACGAGGTGGCACCGCAGGTACTCGCGGCGGTGCAGATCGAGGACTTCGCCAGCAGGCGTGAGGTCGTCGTCGAACGTCGCGCCGCTCTCGGTCATGTAGAACGACTTGACGCCGAACACCTCGGCCGCGTGCCGGACGGCCCAGTAAAGGCACTGTGGGGTGATCTTGAGCCACCGGAGCGAGCCCTCGGGGTATCCCCTCGGGAAGGGCAAAACCTCGGGCCGCTTGTTGGCCCCGGCGCGGACGAAGTCACCCGCGTAAACGTTGAGGCCGAGGAAATCCGTTGGCCGCGCGATCCGATCCATGTCGCCGGGCTCAACCCGAGGCGCATCGGCCCCCGCCTTCCGGAGGAATGATTCGGGATAATGTCCGGAGAAGATGGGCCCCATCAATTGCCCGTTGGTGCGTTCGTACTCGGCGCGGGCGGCGGCGATATCGGCGTCGGTCTCGGTGACGGGGATCGGCGGCGCGGGCAGGTGGTTGTGCACCAGCCCCACGAGCGCACCGGGCCCGCCGCAGGACCGCACGGCCTCGACGCCGCGCCCATGCGCGAGCAGGGCGTGGTGGTACGCTTGGTTCAAGTCGCGGGCGCCCACGCGCTTGCCCGGGGCGAAGTATCCGTTGCCGTATCCGTTGCCGATGAAGCAGGGGATTTCGTTCACGGTGAACCAGTGCTTGACGCGGCCGGCCAAGCGCTTGACCACTTCCTCGGCGTAGTGGCCGAAGGCGTCGACAGTCGCACGAGCGAGCCAGCCACCCCGGTCTTCAAGCGCCTGGGGCAAGTCCCAGTGGAAGAGCGTGACCCAAGGGGTGATCTGGCGCGCCAGCAGGGCATCGATCAACCTGGAGTAAAAGTCAAGCCCGCGCGTGTTGATCGGTCCGTCTCCCGCGGGGAACACGCGCGGCCAGGCGACCGAGAGCCGGTAGTGGGCGACGCCGAGCTTGCTCATCAGGTCAAGGTCGGCCTCGTAGCGGTGATAGTGATCGCACGCGACCTCGGGCGTGTCGCCGTTCTTGACGTTGCCGGGAACGGCGGCGAAGCGGTCCCAGATTGATTCCCCTTTGCCGTCCAGGTGCGCCGCCCCTTCGATTTGGGCGGCGGCCATCGCCACGCCCCAGACAAAGCCTTCCGGAAATTGGTAGGTTGCCATCAAGATCCTTTCTCCCTCGAGACCAGAGCGGTCCGGCTGAGCTTCAAGTGGCCAGCGGCGCTGACGATCGCCAAAATGCCGGTGAAAGTGTCGACGGTGATAACAGAAAAGACGCAGTGGTCAACTTGAAATCTTGACCCCCCTCGATATCAAATAGACATTCGTATACAATCGGCGCTCATTGTCAAGAACCCTCAGCCCGGCCGGAGTGCAGCCGTGCATCGCCATGAAGTCACCGATTATCTTGAGGAAGATCATCAATGGAACCGTTCTCGATCGGGAAGAGGGCCGCGGCCCTGGCAATCCTGACCGCGATGGCCATTCCCCACGTCCGTGCCGATGACCCTAAAGACGAAGGACCCGGCCGGCTCGAATTCCGTATCCTCGCCGACAAAAAGCACGATCGCGAGGCTGCCGAGAAGGCCAAGGCAGCCGACAGCCTCGAACACCCTCCTGCCGGTTATCGATGGATCTGGCTGGGGCAGGTGGTTACGGGCTCCGACCCGAAGGTCGAGCCAGACCGACTCAACGTCGCCGGCTCACACTGGAAGGACGACGAGTTCGCCGGGGGATCGGTCCGGTTGACGGGGAAGAACCTCGCCGGCTCCGACCTTTCGAGGTACTTCCAGATCACCAAGAACACCTCGGAGACGCTCCACCTCCGGCCGAATCCCGCGCTGTTCCTGAAGTCGGTCTCGTCCTTTCGGATCGACTCGACACCCAGCGGTGTCGGACCTTTTCTCGGGGATGATGTCATCGTCCTCGAGGTCCCCGAGGCGCCCGGGCGGGTCAAGCGGTCAGTGCTGGTCAAGCTCGACCGTCACAACGTGAGCGAGAAGAATCTGAGGCGCGTCGCCCCGGATGTTGACGAGCGTCTCCGCCCCGCTGTCAGGGTCGAGTTTTCCCGCGAGGGGGCCGACAAGTTCGGCGCGTTGACCCGGGAACACCTACCCGAGGCCGATGGGAAATTCAAGTATCACCTGGGGATCATCCTGGACGGCCGCCTCCTCTCGGCCCCCGTGCTCAACAACGAGATCCGCGACGCGGGGATCATCGAGCTGGGGCAAGATGCCCGGCCCGAGGAAGTCGAGCGCATCATCAAGGTCCTCCGCGTCTCCAGCAAGCGATAGCCTGGTGCACCCCACCGCGTATGTCACCAAGATCATGTCCACTGATCCAGGCGCACTGGGGGAATTGACCACATGTCCGAACCGATCGATTGAGGAGACGCATGGATAGTCAGCCTGCCGCTCCCCAATACGTCCTGGGTCGGTCGGAGGCGGAAAGTCAGCGGCTCATCAAGCAATCAGGTTTCCTGCGGCCGTCGACCGAACGCGTCTTCCGGAAGGCCGGCATCGCCGAGGGGATGCACGTCCTGGATCTCGGCTGCGGCGCCGGCGATGTCAGCTTCCTCGCGGCGGAGCTGGTCGGCCCGACCGGATGCGTGGTCGGGATCGACCTTGATCCGGGCGTGCTGGCGGTGGCGCGCGAGCGCGCGAACGAGAGCGGTTTGACGTGGGTCAGATTCGAGGAACGGGCCGTCGACAGGTTCACAACGACGGAATCGTTCGATGCGGTCGTCGGCCGATTCGTCCTCATGTACCAGGCCGACCCCGTCGCGACGCTGCGCCAGGTTTCCAGCCTCGTGAGGACCGGCGGGCTCGTCGTCGTGCAAGAACCGGATTTCCGAGTCGGGATCGCCACCGCGCCGCCGGTCGCTCTCTGGCAGCAGGTTCAGGAATGGGTCGCCGAGACGTTTCGCCGCGGAGGTGTGCACTACGACATCGGGGCCAGGCTCTACCACGTGTTTCGACGCGCGGGATTGCCGGGGCCGACAGTGCTGGAGCATTTAACCGTCGGCGGCGGGGCGGCGATGAGGCCGTACTGCGAAAACAGCGCCGAGATCGTCCGCAGCCTCTTGCCGAGCATGGAGCAGTTCGGGATCGCCACCGCCGCCCAAGTCCAGGTGGACACGCTGGCGTACCGGCTCGAGCGCGAGACCTGTGCGGCTGAGTGTCAAATCACGTACATACCCCTTGTCGGGGCGTGGACAACCCGCTGAAAGCGTTTAACAATGGGCGATAGAGGGCTCGAACCTCTGACCTCATGCGTGTCGAGCATGCGCTCTAACCAACTGAGCTAATCGCCCGGATCTGTGCTTTCTTCGTTATAGGTGAGATCGTGCCGGCCGGTCAAGGCGGTGGCGATTCCAGGGTTCCGAGTGATCGCAGACGATCGATTCGTTCTCGCCGGGCCGCGGGGCACGTTTTGGTTGCGTGTCAGATCTCCATGATCTCGGCGGACTTCTTTTCGGCCATCTCGTTGACCTTGGCCTCGAACCGCTTGGTCAACGATTGGATTTCGTCTTTGCAAGTCTTGACGTCGTCCTCGGTGAGGACCTTCTCGGTTTCTTCCAGGTCGGCCCGCTTGTTGGCGTCGCGGCGGATGTTACGGATCGACACCCGCGCCTCCTCGGCAAGCTCTTTGACGCGATTGGCCAGCTTCTTGCGCTGTTCGACCGACAGGGGCGGGACATTGAGGCGAACCACCTTGCCGTCGGAGTTGGGAGAAAGTCCCAGCTCGCTCGTCTGGATCGCCTTGACGACGTCGCCGATCACCGAGGGATCGAACGGGCGGATCAAGATCTGCTGGGGTTCGGGCGTGCTGAGGTTGGCCATCTGCTTGAGCGGGGTCAGCGAGCCGTAATAGTCAACCCGGATCGATTCCACCAGACCGACGTTGGCGCGGCCGGTCCGGAGGCCGCGCATCTGCTCGGCGAGCAACGTCACGCTTTTTTCCATACGCTCTTCCGCTTCAAATGCGATTTCTTCGATGCTCATTGTGGGTGCACCTTTCGCTCAGGAGTGCTGGGAGCCCGGCCTGGGCCGGGGTGTGTTGCCGACCCAGGTGCCGATGGACTCCCCGGCGATGGCCCGTTCGATGTTCCCTTCTTTCTTGAAGTTGAACACCAGGATCGGCAGCCGGTTTTCCAGGCACATTCCGATGGCCGTCATATCCATGACCTTGAGCTGGTCGCGCATCACATGGTCGTAGGTGAGGTGTTCGTAGAGGACGGCGTGCGGGTTTTTTTCGGGGTCGGCCGAGTAGACTCCATCGACGCGGGTGGCCTTGAGCAGGACGTCGACTCCGAGCTCCTTGCCCCGCAGGGCGGCGGCGGTGTCGGTCGTGACGAAGGGGCTTCCCGTCCCCGTGGCGAGGATGACCACGCGTCCCCGGTCGAGATGGGAGAGCGCCCGGCGTCGGATGAATGGCTCGGCCACTTCGTCCATGCGGATGGTGCTCATCAGGCGGGTCGCACACCCCTCGTGCTCGAGTGCGTCCTGGAGGGCCAAGCCGTTGATCACGGTAGCCGTCATGCCCATGTAGTGGGCGGTGGCTTCCTTGATCACGTCGGAGCCGCGGGAGAGCTGTGCGCCGCGCAGGATGTTCCCACCACCCACGACAATCGCCAGTTGAACGTCGCGCGCGGCCACCCGCGCGGTCTGGAGCGCAATCCGGCTGACCTCCTCGATGCTGATGCCCCCCTGGCCCGGCCGGCAGAAGCTTTCGCCGGAAAGCTTGAGCAGGACGCGGCGGAAGACCGACGGACCGGTTGGGAGGCTGGAGTCCATGAGATCGAATCCTTGTGGGCTCGCGCAACCTGAGTTCAATAAACCGGTGGGAGGTTGATTCCGGGAACTCGGATTCCAGGATTGCCGATTGCGGATTCGGACGGCCTCGGCTTGAACCGGGTGAGGGGGGAGCTCACCGGCCTTCACCGACGACGAACCGGGCGAAGCGGGCCACCGAGATATTCTCGCCGGTGCGGGCGTTGACCGCCAGGATGACGTCACGGACGGTTTTGGCGTCGTCCTTCGCGAACTTCTGGTCCAGCAGGACGCTCTCGCCGAACCAGGCGTTGAGCTTTCCCTCGGCGATTTTCGCCTGGATGTCGGGGGGCTTGTCGGCGACCTGGGACATGAAGATCCGCTTCTGCTCGGAAATGACCTCCTCGGGAACGTCTTCGCGGCGTGTGAACAGCGGGTTGGCGGCCATGACGTGCAGGGCCAGGTTCTTGGCCAATTGCTTGAACTCGTCGTTGCGAGCCACGAAGTCGGTCTCGCAGTTGAGCTCGATCATGGCGCCGGACTTGGCGTCGTGATGCCTGTAGAACTCGACGCAACCTGCCTTGGCGGCGCGGCCTGCGCGCAGCTCGGCCTGCTTCAGGCCTCGCTCCTTGGCCATGGTTTCCGCCTTTTTCATGTCGCCGTCGGCTTCCTTCAGGAGCCCCTTGCACTCCATCAGCCCCAGCCCGGTTTTCTTGCGAAATTCATTGACGGCCTGGGCCGTGATCTCGGCCATCTGCGTGACTCCTCGTTATGGTTCATTGTCCTTCGGTGGGTGCCGGCTCGCCGGCGTCGGCGGGTGTGCTGGCCGGCTCGGTCGCCTCTTCCGTTCCCTCCGGCGTTGGTTCAGACACACCGGGGTCGGCTTTGGTTCCGCCTTCGCGCTGCTTGACCGCGCTGCGCAGGCCGGGGCCTGCGCCCCCGCCGCGAGCCGGTCCGCGCCGCCGGTCGCGCTCGCCACGTCCTTGCCCTGCGTCAGCAGGGGGCGGTGGTTCGGCGGGGGCGGCGGCCCTTCCCTCGATAATCGCGTCGGTCAGTTGTTTGATCAACAACTCGATCGACCGCATGCTGTCGTCGTTGCCGGGGATGGGCAGATCGATCTGATCGGGGTCGCAGTCGGTGTCGAGCACGGCGACGACCTTGATGCCGAGCTTCCGCGCTTCAGCGACCGCGATATGTTCGCGGCGCGGGTCGATGACCAGCAAGGCTTCGGGCAGCCGGTTCATGTGCCGGATGCCGCTCAGGTTGCGCTCGATCTTCCGCCGTTCGCGGTTGAGAGTCGCGATCATCTTCTTCGAGTACGAGGCGGCTTGTTCGCTGTCTAGCGTGTTTTCGAGCTCCTCGAGCCGCTGGAGCCGGCTGCGGATGGTCCGGAAGTTGGTCAGCGTCCCCCCCAGCCACCGCTCGGTCACGTAGGGCATTCCGGAGCGGTTGCACTGCTCGATGACGGTATCGGCCGCCTGGCGCTTGGTACCGACGAACAGGATCAGGCCGTTGGAAGAGGCGACGCGGGTGAAGAACTTGATTGCGCGGAGCAGACCGCGAACGGTCTCTTTCAAGTCGATGATGTGAATCAGGTTGCGCTTGCCGTAGATATACGGCTTCATTTTGGGGTTCCACCGGCTGGCGCGGTGACCATAGTGGACGCCGGCATCGATGAAATCCTTGACGACGAGCGGCACGAAGAACCCTCCGGATAGCGCGATCTTAATCCGGCCGAGAATCCCCGGGCGATGCGCGCGGGGCGACCTTGTTCGGGTTGAAACTCCAACCAAAAAGAGGCACGTGATGCCCACTTTATCGGTTAGCGAGTCTGGCGTCAAACCCCAGCGCGGTTGAACGTCAGACGAATTCCACCCGATTGAGCATATCCACGGGCTCCAAGCAATCAGGGATTATTCCGCTTCATCTCGTCGATGAACGCCTTGTCCTCCTTGATTTGCCGCTGCATTTCGTCACGGTGATCCCAGTAGTAGGAAAGCGCGGCATAGACGTCGGCCAAAGTGAGCTGGGGGAAATGTGAGACGATCTCGTCAGGCGAGAGCCCCTCACATTCGTGCCAGGAATAGATGTCCTGGACGCGGATCCTCGTGCCCGCGACGCACGGCCGGCCGCCGCACACCTCCGGATTCCTTTTGATGTGACCGACGAGAATACCCATGTCGAACCCCCGGAGCGGTTTTTTTCCTGTTCTTCCAAGTTAAACGGAAGCGCCGAACTTGTGCAATGGCTGGAGTCCACCGGGCTGGAGACGCTTGGTCCGCGTTTTCGGTGCGTAAGCAAACCCGCGTCGAGCTTCGGTCACGATCAACGAATCCGTCTGGAAGTCGGGTCGCCCTCACGCTTTGAGCCAGCGCTCGAACCAGTCGAACGCCTCGGCCTGCATGGGCCGGTCGAACCGATGCGGGCCAGGGTAGAATGAGCACTTGTAGCGGTCGCCCGCGCCGGCCTTGGCGTAGACCTCGCCCAGGATGCGGTCGGCACGGCGCATCTCGCCGATGGTGAAGAGTTGATCCGCCTCATCGTTCTGCACCAGGGTGGCCAGCGGGACGCGCAGGCCGAGGATCTCGGGGTAATCCAGGTCGAACGGAATGCCGGGGATGTAAACCATCCACGTGTGCGTATAACATTTGTTTAATAGGTAATCGCGCCAGGTGGTCATCATGCCGACGCAGCAGGCGCAACGGATGCGGTCGTCGAGGCCGGCGAGGTAGACCGTGCGAAGGCCGCCGCCAGAGAGGCCCCCGCAGCCGACGCGGGTGGGATCGACGTCATCGCGCGAGCACAGATAATCGAGCGCGCGCTGGTCTTCGGCGGTGAAGACGCCCGGCCAGGTGGTGCCCGCGCAGAAGAGGCTCTTCGACATCAAGTGCTCGTGGTCGGAGGCGAAACGGTTATACGCCTTGATCTCTTCCTCCGACTCGGGGTTGACTTCCTTGAGACCCTTGCGAACGACCGCCGGCAGGTCTCCGGCCCGCACGCGCCGGCTGGCGAAGGCGAACGCGTCGTGGATCAAGACGGCGAAACCACGCCTGGCGAGCTCGTTGGCCCAGCTCACGCCACCGTAATAGTGGTCGCGGTGCTCCTTCATCATCGGATGGACCTGGTTGCCGATCTGGGCGATCTTGCGCCAGCCGAAGTACTTGTTGCCGCCATGGTCGTGCAGCCCGAGTACGGCAGGGAGCCGGCCGCGCGCGCCGGCCGGTTTCAACAGCACGGCCTCCGTCGGCGGTCCATAAGGGAGCTGCCAGCTCAAGTGCTCGATGTGCAGGCCGTCGTGGACGAGCTGATGCTGAAGCTGCGCTTTCGGGACCAAGCCGGAGTCAGGCTGCATCAAGCAGCCACGGAGCCGCGCCCGCGCCGCGGCGCGCCAACCATCCAGGTCACCGGCCGGGAACCGCGGGTTGCGAAACGATAGCCGCGCCGGCCCTTCGGGGATCAGCCCCGCCGCCCACGGACCATAGGCGCCAATCATATTGGGCTCCATCGGGCTCCTCCTCTTGAATGGCCGCTCAGACCCCGGGCTGGCAGAAGCACGACGCGGAGAGCTTGACGTCGGCGTCGGCCCAGGCTTTCTCGAACCGCGTTCGTACGCGACTTGCCTCATCCGTCTTGCCCTGGAGCTCCAGGCTTCGCGCCAGGCCGAACAGCGACCAGCCGTTCTCGGGGTGACGGTTCAGGTCGTCGCGATAGACCGGTTCGGCCTCGGCATGGCGGCCCGACTGCATGAGCGCGGCGCCGAGCGCGTGGCGCACGGGGATGATCCAGTCGGGAGGCTCCGAGTAGCGCAGCGCGTCCTCGAGGCGGACAGCTTCGCGGAGCGCCGCGAATGCTTCGTCCGGCTTCGCTTCGCGGTAGAGTATCTCGCCGGTGAGGAGCTGCTCGGCCACGTTGAGCACATCGACGGCCTTGTTGATGACGATGAGCGACGAGTCCGGGACGCGTCGCTTCGCCTCGACGAGCGCGGCGAGCTCGCTCCTGGCCGCATCGACTTTCCCTTTGGCGGCGAGCGCGGCGCCCCGGACGGCATGGCGGAAGGCTCGGGCGGTCGGGAAGATTTCGTCCGGCTCAGCGGTCGCGAGGACCTCGTCCCACCGACCGAACCGCATCCGCAATTCCAGCGGCATGGCGAGGGCCCCGTCGGCGAGCGCGGCGTTCTGTCGAGCCCACTCCGGGGGCACCGCGGCGATCATTTGGTCGATCGCGCGGATCGCGCGCCCGCTCTCTCCGCGCATGGTCGCGGCGAACGCAAGCATGTGGCGATTGTGCAGCATGTACAGGCGATAGAAGCCCTGGTTGGGCCGGACCTTGCGATAGGCCTCGTCGGCCGCGATCGCTTTCTCGTTCGCCTGCTCTGCCTCCTTCCAGCGGCCGCGGCGGACGTCGATGTGCGAGGGCATGTGGACCAAGTGGGCCAGCCCGGGCTGGAGGTCGCGGAGGCGGTCGGCGTCGGCGTCGGCCCGCTCGGGATGCGGCGAGGCCTCCTGGGCGTGGATCGTGAGGTGCAGAGCCAGCGGGTGTGCCGGTTCCTTCGCAAGCACGGCCGCGAGCACCGCGAGAATCTCGTTCGTGCCGGGCTGCGGGCGGCCGTCGTGCGTCCACAGGTCCCAGGGGCGGAGATCCATCAGGGCCTCGGCGTAGAGTGCGCCGACGTCGGTATCGCCGGGGTTCGACTTCCAGACCGCGCCCATGGCGTCCGCGTACGCCTGATCGAGCGGTTTCCGGTCGTCGGGCGGGGGATTGGCGTAGCGCCTCGACAGGGCTTCGATCAGCGAACGCTCGACGGGCGTTGCCTCGTTCCTGTGCTCGCGCGCTTTTGCCAACGCCTCCGCCCCTTCGCGGGCGTGGAGCTCGTCGAC
The DNA here is from genome assembly GCA_044450785.1 of Isosphaerales bacterium. Lineage (GTDB taxonomy): Bacteria > Planctomycetota > Planctomycetia > Isosphaerales > Isosphaeraceae > JBIOJM01. Next base: position 50,669 of record JBIOJM010000008.1, on the reverse strand, counting down.
GGCCGGCTTATTGATGTGCGGGCCGCACGCATAGGCAATTCCCCACCAGGCCATGGCGCAGCTCGTGTCAAGCGTTGCCGCCTGACGGAAGGAGCGGATCGCCTCGTCATGATTGAACGCGAAGAGGAATTTCAGCCCCTGGTCGACGTAGCGCTGGGCTTCGGCCGATTCGGTCGTCACCCGGCGGCTCCGTGAGCCCAGTCCATCGAACAAGGGTTCGCGTCGATCGGCAGCCGGGTTCGGCTCATCGGCTCCGATCCCGCCGACCAAAATGATCGTGCTCAGGACGAAAAAGGACGAGGGTCGCGACATGCATATGACTCCAGTAATGTGGCAGGCACAGCCGACAGCTTTGGGCGGACTTCCCGTCGGCACGCACGCGGGGGACAAGACACAGAGCAGTCTTCCGCTGTCACCGACACTCATTGAGAAGATGCCCAGTCTACACGATTGGCCGTTCCGTAATCACCTCACTTCGGGTCATCCATCTCGTCATGCTGGCGTCGTCAATTTTCAACAATCCTTCTTAATTCGGTCGAGATAGTTCGATTCAATCTTGACAACTCCGATCGAATTGAGAAGTATCAATCGAACTTTGGAGTCCTTTGTGCGGGAGTCGAGGATCATGCGGGATTGGGCGAGGATTGGGATTTGGGTTGCAGCCGTTGTACTGGTGCCGTTGGTACCTGGCTGTGGGCCAGCGCGCGATCCGAACGCCGACGTGCTCAAGATCGGCGCCTATTCGGTTGTCCGCGAGGTGTTGCGTGACGGTCTGCTCCCGGCGTTCGCGGCCGAGTGGAAGAGCCGGACCGGTCGCGTGCTCAAGTTCAGCGAGTCATACCTCGGGTCGGGAGCCCAGGCGCGGGCAATCGCATCGGGGTTTGACACGGATGTGGCGATCCTTTCCCATGAAGGGGATATGGAGGTTCTGGCCAAAGCCGGCCGGATCAAGCCGACGTGGAAGGATTGGCCGAATGGGGGAATGATCACGCATAGCCTGGTGGTCATCGGGCATCGGCCGGGCAATCCGAAGGAGATCAAGGACTGGTCTGACCTGGCCAAGCCGGGCGTCGGCGTGCTCTATCCTGATCCCAAGAGTTCCGGCGGAGCGCGGTGGAACATCAATGCGATCTATGGGTCGGCGTATCTGGCGTCGCGTCCGGACGGCCAGAGCGGGCCGGACCTAGGCGCGGTGCGCAACTTGCTCAAGAGGGTGCAAGCCAACGTCGTCAACATGGACCAGTCGGGCCGGCAGAGCATGGCCAATTTCGTCGAGCGGGGGACTGGTGACGCGGTCGTCACTTACGAGAACGAGCTCTTGCTGCGCAACCGGGAGAGCCGGCCGATTCCTTGATCTTCACCGCCGAAACTTCCGCACGAGCAGCCGGGAGATAATCGGGGATGGCTTCAGGCACCGTGAAAATGAGTGGCGGCGCACCAGCCCTCTTGCTGCGGGGCACGACCTTGTTCTACCTGGGGCTGGTGATCATTCTGCCCATGGCGGCGCTGGTCGTGGAGGCCGCGCGGCCTGGGGCGGCGGCGTTCTGGGAAGCGCTGCGTGACCCTTACGCCTGGCACGCGCTGAAGCTCACTTTCATCACCGCGCTCGTGATGGTGGTCGTGAACGCTCTGACCGGCACGGCGACCACGCTGGGTGCCGGAGCGTGGACGACGTTTCGCCGGGTGACGCTGCCGGGGCTCTGGCCGTCGATCCTCACGGGGGCGGGGCTGTCATTTTCCCGAGCGCTGGGCGAGTTCGGCAGCGTGGTGCTGGTGGCCGGCAACCAGCCGCTGGCGACCAAGACGGCGCCCTTGTACATCTTCGGCGAGATCGAGAGCGGCAACCGCCATGGGGCGCTCGTCGTGTCGGCGGTGCTGCTGGCGAGCTCGCTCCTGATCCTGGTCGTTTTGAATGGGATCCAAGGGCGGTGGGGGAGCGAGCATGGCCACTGATCTCTCGGCACCGGGATTCCGTCCCGGAGCGATGGCTTTGACGGCTCGGCGCGCCTGGCCGATCGGCCGCTGGCTGTTGATCGCCGCGGTCCTGGGCTGGTTTGGCTTGCTGATCCTGGTGCCGAGCGTGGCGCTGTTGCGGCAGGTGTTATCGGGCGGCTTTCGTCCGTTTTTCGAGACGTTGGCGACGCCCGAGGTTCTTCGGGCGTTTGGACTGACACTGGCCATCACGGCTCTGGCCACACTGGTGAACACCGTCTTCGGGCTGACACTGGCGCTGGTGCTCGTCAGGCAGCGGTTCTGGGGTCGGGCACTGCTGGACGGAGTCGTGGACTTGCCGTTCGCCGTCTCGCCGGTCGTGGCCGGCTTGATGCTGATTCTGCTGTACGGGCCCGAGGGCTGGCTGGGCCACAGTCTGGAATCAACCGGTTTTCGGGTGATCTACGCGATTCCCGGCATGATCCTGGCGACGCTGTTCGTGACGGTCCCGTTCGTCGTCGGCGAGCTGGTGCCGGTGTGAGGCGTTCGAGGTCGCCGACCAGGTGGTCGTGCTCAACCGAGGCCGCATCGAGCAGATGGGGCCGCCCCAGGATCTGTACGAGCGGCCGCGGACTCCGTTCGTCACCGAGTTCCTCGGCTCGGTCAATGTGCTGCGTGGACAGACTGCATCCGGCATGGCCGTCCTGGGCGACGGGATCCAACTGCCGGCCGAGGTCGACGGCCGCGAGGTCCCGGTCTCCGTCTACGTTCGGCCCCATGACCTAGACTTGACTCACGAGTGTAATGGCCGGCCCTCCTGGCCTGGCCGGGTCATGCGCGTGACTCGCCTGGGAGCATTCGTCCGGGTCGACGTCGAGCTCACCGACAGCAACTCGGTGCGGGTCGAGCTCACCCGGCAGCGTTATGCCGCGCTCGAGCCTCGCATCGGCGACACGATGTTTCTCGCGCCCCGGGACCTCAAAGTCTTTGTCGATCAGTCGCAGCCTGCATGATCAAGGAGAAAACAGTGATGCGCATCGAAAAGATCGGTTGGGCGCGACTCGCGCTCAGGCAGCAGGTCGAGATCTTCGGAGGAGACCAGGTGAGCCTGGACAGCCTCTGGAGGTCGGTGGCGAGCCCCGCCGGGCACGATCCTCACCGTTGGTCGGAACTGGCGGCCCCATTGTTATCCGGATTTTCCACGTACCTCGGTCGACTGGACGGAGAGAGGGAATCGACGGCCGCTGCGGCGCGGTTATTGTGGATCTGGGAGGATGAATCGAAGGACCCGTGGCGCACCGGCGACCTCATGAGTCACGAGTTTATCTTAAATCCGAGACGTTCACCGCATAGCCTTCAATCTGGTTGTTGGCGAGGGTGATGTCGCGGGCCTTGGGGCCGATCCGAATTCCGATTCGCGACATGGGTTTGCGGGATTCGCGCACCCCGTTTTGCGACAAGGTAACGGCCTCGGTGTGACCTCTCACGTCGATACCGACGCCATCCTGGGGCCCGCTGTCGAGAATCTGGTTGCGCTCGCAGCGATTGCGGTGCGGGCCGAAGTCAGAAGTCTCCTCGCGGAACAGGATGCCGACCTGTCCGCTTTTGCTGATCGAATTGCCGCGGATCAGGTTGTCGGTGTCGCGGTGCCCGATCGAGATCCCCGCGGTGCGCGCTTCAGAGATGGTATTGTTTTCAGCCAGTCCGAATCGCACCCCCCAGCAGAAGAAGATCCCGATCTGGTTGCGCTCGACGCGGTTCTCGCGAATGATCGGCCGCTGCGAGCCGGAGCCGGGGTGCAGTCCCAACCCGGCATGGTCGTGGCTGTGACAATTCTCGACCCGCACGTCGTGGCAGACCTGCCAACTGATACCGTCGCCGTTGTTGTGCCGCGCGATCACCTTGCGAACCGTCACGTCCTTGCAATCCTGAAGGAAGATGCAGCCGGCGTAGTTGCCGTCGAGGTTTTCGTTGTTGTCCCGGTTACCGTCGAGTGCGAGGTCCTCGATGACCACGCCGGCGATGTTCTCGCCCGAGATCAAGGGGAAGAGGGTCGCGGCGGTCGGCTGTCCCTGGAGCCACAAGTTCTCGCGGAGCGCCCGATCGAGCTTGAACCGATTTCCCGACCGGGCCACAAGCGTTCGTTTGATCACGACTTGACCCCCGTTCGAGGGGTTCTTCGCTCGCAAGCAGACGCCGTCACCGAGCCGGAACCCTCGTGCGTCGGCGAGCGTGATCTCCTGGTCGTACCAGTCGGAGTTTGCCGCCAGCTTGGTGGTGGTTGAAGAATCCTTGATCAGGAAGGTGTCGGGGCCGCTGCCCACGATGCGGAGCCGCGACGACAGAGAGACGGCGTTGCGAAGCCGATACGTTCCCGGCAAGATGCGGACCGTCCCGCCCCCGCGCAGGGCGACAAAGTCGACCGCGGCCTGGATCGCCCGGTCGGTCGTTCCCACCAGGTCGGCATTCCTTGTGCCGACAGTGATGGTCAACATCTCATCCCAGGCCGGTTCGACGTGGTCGCCCGCAATCGCCCGAGGATTGGTGACCGGGACTGGCTTGTGCTCCTGATCCGATCGCGCCCACGCGCGTTCCGCAGAGTAGGCGGCGAGCAGAAGACCTCCCGCTCTACGGATCAACTGCCGTCGCGTACAGAGGGGGTGATGGGCGCTGGGCATGAGCGGCTCCTCGGTGATTGCTTTGAAAGATGATTGAAGGGATGGACGGCGGCTCGAGCCGCGATCGATCCGGCTCTAGAGCGTGTCCTTCCCGAGGTGGCACTTCTTGTACTTCTTGCCGCTGCCGCACCAGCACGGGTCGTTTCGTCCCACCTTCGGCCCCGTGTTTCGGATCGGCGCGGTCACGGGGATGTCCGTGTGCGGCTCGGGCTCCTGATCACGATCCTCGTATCGAACTTCAGGCCGGAGTACGTTGATCCGGGGGGATGTGTGCAGTCGATGCAACCGGTCGATATGATTGTCGTAAGACTCTCGATAGGAGCTGAGCCAGTCTGGTTCCAGATCCGCCGGCCTCGTCTCTCCGCCGCGGCTGTATTGGGCGTCGACCCACTCCTCGGAAACTAAGAACCTCTCAACCATGCCTTCCTTGAAGGCGGTTTGAATCAGGTCGCGGGCCGAGGGATCGGCAAGGCACGCGAGGTCCCTCGCGAGGAAGGAGATCGCCCCGATCGTGTCGAGCGGGGATTCCTTGTGTTCGTATTGAGAATCGTCGAGGTCGTCCTCGATCTCTTCGTGATCCGATCCTGCTTCGTCATCCTCGACGTCGGCCAAATCCCCTGCGAATTCGTCGTCGTACTCGGCGTCGCTCAGCCCGTCGAGGACCTCATCCTCAAAGTTGTCTTCATCGGAGTCGTCCGGTTCCCCTGACGAAGAGGTTTCCGTACTGTCCTCATCGTGCTCGGTCGCTCTCGCGGCTTCTTGCTCCTGCCTGGCCCGCTCGATCATTTCGGCCAAGATCGGGCGGATGACGTCAGCGAGTCGAGACCTCAGGGCCGGGTCGTCACCGGCCGCATACCGCGCGGCGGTGATGGCGTGAGTGCGGCGATAGCCGGTGACGGACGGATCGCCGCAGAGTTCCAGGAGCGGTTCGATGGCAGCAGCACCGTAGCTCCCGAGGGCTTTGCTGGCGTCCTCCCCTGACTCATCCGGATAACTCTTGATGATCTCGATCAGCGCGGGGATCGCCGCTGGAGGGCGGAGAACGCCCAATAAACCAATCGCGTGGCTGAGCGTGGCTTCCGCGGGCCATCCGCGCGGTTTCGAGCCCAGGATCGCGACCAGCGACTCGACGGATTCGTCGTCTCCTTTCACGATCTGTTTCAGTAGCTCCGGCTCGGGCCATTCCCCGGCTTCGACCATGCGTTCCACGAGTGTGGGCGGGTCGAGAGGGGCCTGCTCCAGGGCGACCGGAGGATCGGCGTCGCGCTGGGACGCGATTTCCGCCGCGGATGAGGGTGCGGGGAGACAGGTGGAATCCACGGTTTCCAAGTCCATCGGGTCGACTCCTTTCTGGATATAGTGTGAGACGACGGAGGGCTAATTGTACTCAGCAGATGGCCTGAAAGGGAACCGATCTGAGCAGGCGAGCGAGCGCAATCGTCGATGCGGCTTGCTCCGATGCGGCCGCTCCGATATCAGTAAACCCCGTGCAGCGGGCCGCCGGGCGCGGCCAGGTCGTCCACACGACGCTCGATCTCGGGATCGTCGACCAGGGGGGGAGCGTGGTGGGGCTTGATCCGTGCGTCGATGACTAGAGGGCCGCTGCAGCCCCAGTGTTTCTTGTCGATGAATGCCCCGATCCCCTCGATGTCGGCCGCGGGATCGGAGCGGGTGAAGGTAACCCAGAGGAAGTTTCGTTCGGTCCGAGCAGTGAATTCGCTGTCGTCGACGATCACGATCAGGGGGAAGCCGCGGATCGGGTCGTCGTCGCCGAACTGGCGGCAGAAGCACACGGCGTCTCCGGAGCCGTCACGATAGGGCGGCCCCTGGACAGCCAGGATGCCGGGGAGAGCCACCCTGGGGTCGTGGAAGCCATCGGGCAGGCGCATGCCGGCGGGTCGCTCCAGGGGCAGGGCACGACGCGGTTCACCCGCGGCCGCGATGACGACCTTCGACCCCTGGTTCAATCCATGGCCCGAGTAGTCGAGCGTGTCGATCGTCGTCTGGGTCTGGAAGTGCAGGTCGGCCCTCCAGTCGACGCGCCGGAGCAGGTGGCCGAGGAAGCCTGAGACGTCGTGGATGTCGAGTGCCGGTTCGTCTTCCCGGGCGACGATGAGCAGGTATTTGGCCAGTGAGAGCTGACCTTGACCGAGGATGGCGTTGGCGATGGTCAGGACCTCCTGGGGCCGTCGCACCTTGGCATCGGGCACGTAACGCTCGCTGGCGATGGCCAGGAGCAGGGGGTGGACTCCGGCGGCGTCGACGGCATGGACAGCGTGGAGGCCGGGGATCACGCTCGGGATGATCGGCCCGGTCAGCTCGTGAATCAAGGCGCCGAAGGACGTATCCTCCTGGGGTGGACGTCCGACCGAGGTGAAAGGCCAGATGGCCCCGTCGCGGTGGTAGACACGTTCGACGCGCAGGACCGGGAAGTCGTGCTTGAGGCTGTAATAGCCGAGGTGGTCTCCGAAGGGCCCCTCGGGCTTGCGAACCAGGGGATCGATCGACCCGCGGATGACAAAATCGGCCTGGGCCGGCATGGGGAGGCAACCATCGGGCGCGACCATGGGGACGCGCCGGCCTCCCAGGGCGCCGGCGAACGCCAGCTCGGGCAGCCCCTCGGGCAGGGGCATGACCGCGGCGACCGTCAAGGCGGGAGGGCCGCCGACGAAGACGTTGACCCGCAGGGCCTCGCCGCGCCGGATCGCCGCCGCATGGTGCACCCCGATTCCCCGGTGGATCTGATAATGGAGGCCGACTTCGCGATTCAACACGTACTGGTTGCCGGCGAGCTGGACGCGGTACATCCCCAGGTTCGATCTGCCCAGGCCCGGCCGGTCGGGATCCTCGGTGTAGACCTCGGGCAAGGTGATGAATGGGCCGCCGTCCATCGGCCAGCACTGAATGCGCGGAAGCTGGTCGATCGCGATTTGATGAGCGAGGATCGGCCCGGAGCGTACTCGCCGCGGCAGCAACCGCCAGAGCGCGCGGGGCATGCCGCGGTAGCGCCAGGGGTCCTTGCCGAAGGCGCCCGGCTCAACCTTGAGCTCGACCAATCGGCGCACCGAGTCGAGCGCATCGCGAAACAGGAATTTCGCCCGCTCCACCGTGCCGAACAGGTTGCCCAGGAGTGGGAACGCAGTTCCCTTGGCACGGCGGAACAGAAGGGCCGGCCCGCCCGCCTGATAAACCCGCCGCTGAACGGCGGCGACTTCCAGGTAGGGGTCGACCTCCTGGTCGATGACGACGAGCTGCCCGGTTCGCTCCAGGTCGCGGACGCATTCCGACAGCGAATGATAGCCCATGGGGGCACACCGTTTTGATCGCGGATGCCGTCGGGATCGAAATCCACGCCGAATTGTACCAGAGGGCGAACGTCGTTCCCATGCGAGGTCACGGCCGCCGTCCGGGGCGATCCGATCGCCGGATCTTCTCGAATCGAGCGGCCTTGATCCGAGGGCCAGATCGGCCGACGAGGTTGACAGTCGCGTTGCGCCGGCAAAGAATCGAACGGCTACACGATGAAGTCAGAGGTATTCGACGCGGTCAACCAGTTCCTCGGGGTCGTAAATCTCCCGGATGAGGACCAGGCCGTCAATGATCTGACCGAGACCGAGTGCGTCCTTCAGGTGGAAGCGAATCGTTCTGGGCATTCCGTTGCTGCGCCTTTTCGAAGATGGACGGTTGTCCCTTCCTCAGCTTTTCCACGAACTCGTCCCCTTCCCGAATGTCGGCCTCGATCTGCTCGCGATGGCCATAGTAATAAGCAAGGGCCGCGTGGACCTCAGCCAGCGAAATCGTGGGGTGATGATCGACGATTTCAGCCGCGCTCATCCCAATCCGCTCGTGCCATGTGGCCACGTCCTCGACCTTGATGCGGTGGCCGAGAATATGGGGCTTACCCCCGCAGAAGCCGGGCTTGATGCCGATATATTCGCGGATCACTGGAAGAAACCCTTCCGGTTCGGCCGGGGCAGCCGGGCTCTGGATCTGGTTCACAGTCGATTCCATAGTAATGTTTTACCGTGCAAACCTCGCTTTGTCGCCGGGAGTCGGAGATCCTGGACAGGTTGCCTGGTTCCTCACGCTCGCAAGCGCGGCTAGAATCAACCGGGAGGCGACTTCTAATCGTGGCTGGGAGAAGACGACATGCACCGACCCTTGATCGACTTGCGGTCTGACACGGTGACCAAGCCAACCCCGGCGATGCGGCGGGCGATGGCCGATGCGGAGGTCGGCGACGACGTCTTCGGTGACGACCCGACGGTCAAGGTCCTCGAGGCCCGGACGGCCGAGCTGCTCGGCAAGGAGGAGGCCCTGTTCGTTCCGTCGGGCACGATGGCCAACCAGATCGCCGTCGGCGTGAATACGCAACCGGGCGACGAGCTGTTGTGCGCCAGGACGTCGCACGTCTACGTCTGGGAGGCTGGAGGGATTGCAAGACTCTCGGGCGTGACCGCGCGGACGTTCGACGGGGATCATGGTCTGTTGTCGCTCGACGACCTGCGCGACGCGATCCGGCCCGTCCATGACGTCCACTATGTCCGAACCCGGCTGATCTGTCTGGAGAACACCCACAATCGCGGTGGAGGCCGAATCCATTCAATCGGCAGCATTGCGGAGATCGCGCGCTGGGCTCGGGAGCACAACCTGGCCATGCACCTTGACGGAGCGCGGTTGATGAACGCGGTTGTGGCCTCGGGCCGCCGGGCGCGAGATTGGGCGCAGCACTTCGACACGGTCTCGATCTGCTTTTCCAAGGGGCTGGGGGCCCCGATCGGCTCGGCACTGGCTGGCTCGGGCGACGCGATCCGCCGTGCGCGGCGGCTACGACAGGTCTTCGGCGGTGCAATGCGGCAGGTTGGAATCATCGCCGCCGGCGCCCTCCACGCGCTCGAGCATCACGTCGATCGCATGAGCGAGGATCATGCCAACGCCCAGGTGCTGGCCGATGCGTTCGCCGGCACCGACGGCTTCACGCTCGACTGCGGCCCGGTCGAGACCAACCTAGTCTGGGTCTCCGTCGGACCCGCCGTGGGGACGGCTGCCGAGGTGGCCGCCTACCTTCGCTCTCGCGACATCCTGGTCAGCGTGCCCGGCACCCAGGTCCTGCGTGCATGTACCCACCTCGACGTGACGCGCGAGCAGGTCGAACATGCCGCCAATGTCATTCGCCAGATCGAGCCGGCGCTGATTTCGGCGATGACGCTCGTTTACTGATTGACCCACTTTTCGTCGACACCCATGTCATCGCCGACTCCTGAAATCCAGATCGTCCTACCGCCTCGGGCCGGCGCGGTGCGCGCGAGCGTCGAGCTGTTCGTGATCAGCTTCTTCATTCTCTTCTTCGAGCTGGCGTGCATTCGATGGTTCGGCAGCACGGTGATCTTCCTGACGTTCTTTACCAACATCGTATTGATGGCCTGCTTCCTGGGGGTCTCGGTGGGCTGTCTCGCGTCGGCGCGACGGTGGTCGTGGATCAACGGGCTGGTTCCCCTGGCGATCGTGGCGACGGCCTCGGCATGCGGGTTCTTGTGGGCGTACAACGCCTTCAGCCAGCTCATGATCGGCGTCGGATCGCAGCAGTCGCCTCAACTGATCTATTTCGGGACCGACACACGGGTGAGGGACCCGTCGAAATGGGTTGTGCCGATCGAATTGCTGGCGTCATATTTCTTTGTGGTGATCGCGCTCATGTTCGTGGGACCGGGCCAGGAGATGGGGCGCCGGTTTGCCGCCATCGACAACCGGATGCTGGCCTACACGGCCGACATTCTCGGCAGCCTGACGGGCATCGCGGTCTTTGGCGTGATGTCCTACTTCCGCGTTCCCGCGCCGTTCTGGTTTCTCATCGGATTGACGATCGGGGTTTGTTACGTCGCGCACTGGCGTTGGCTCCACGCTCTGGGTGGGCTGGGTGTTCTCGGGCTGGTCGCGGCGGTGGACTGGCCCCGAGACTCACTGGGCTGGCCGATGGAGGTCATCTGGTCTCCCTATTACCAGGTCCGGTTCAAGCCGCGCTCCATGTCGATCGACGTCAACAACATCCAGCACCAAGTAATGCTGCGGGTCGAACTTCATGGCCCGGGCTATCTCCTGCCGCACCTGCTCAACCGCGACTCGGGTCGCAAGCCGTTCGACGATGTGCTGATCATTGGGGCCGGCTCGGGCAATGACGTCGCCGCGGCGCTGTCCTTCGGTGCCCGTCACGTTGACGCCGTCGAGATCGACCCGGTGATCAACGAGCTGGGGCGAAACCATCATCCCAACCGGCCGTACAGCGACTCGAGGGTGTCGATCCACCTCGATGACGGCCGCAGCTTCCTTCGCAAGACGCCCTCACGCTACGATCTGATCAGCTATGCGCTGGTCGATTCGCTGGCCTTGCATTCGAGCTACACCAGCGTCCGCCTGGAAAGCTTCCTGTTCACCGAGCAGGCCCTTCGTGACGTCAAGGCCAAGCTCAAGCCCGGCGGCGTGTTCGCGATGTACAACTACTATCGCCAAGGCTGGGTCGTGGGCCGACTGGTCAAACTGGCCGAGAAGGTCTTCGGCTCACGGCCGATGATCGTTTCGCTGCCATATCAAGGCATCATTGCGCAGAGCAACAACCAGCGCGGCTATATCACGTTCCTCCTGGTCGGCGACGGTGCATCGAAGGTGGTTGAATCAATCCGGTCGAAGTTCGCGGCCGAGCGGTTCTTCTGGCTCAATCCCGAGCCCCAGTTCAATGTGATGGTGAACGGATTCAGCCCGGCGCCTCCGGTCATCGTGGGTGTCGTTGCGCCGGAGTACTTCAAGGTGGGCCCGGCCGAGGTCGAGATGCCGGGCTTCGACCGCATCCCGACCGACGACTGGCCGTTTCTCTACCTTCGCGAGCCGGCGATCCCCGCGCTCAACCTGCGTGGGATGGCGATCGTGGCGGTGCTCTCGCTGGTGATCCTGCTGGCTTTTGCGCCCGTGCGGCGGACTCGGCCCAACGGCCGGATGTTCTTCCTGGGGGCAGGATTCATGCTCCTGGAAACCAAGGGCGTGGTGCACATGGCCTTGCTCTTCGGAGCGACGTGGATGGTCAACTCGATCGTCTTCTTCGCGATCCTGACCATGATCCTGGCGAGCAACCTGTACGTGCTGGCGGCGCGGCCGCGACGGCTCTGGCCGTATTATGTGCTCCTGGTTGCCGCGCTTCTGGTCAACAGCGGGATACCCATGGACGACTTCCTCTCGCTGCCGGGCTCGAGCAGGGTGATCGCCTCGTGCGCCGTGGTCTACCTGCCGGTGTTTTTCGCCGGCGTGATCTTCGCCACCGCGTTTCGTTCGAGCACACAGCCCGACGTCGATTTCGGGTCGAACATTGCGGGCATCATCCTGGGCGGTCTGAGCGAGTACTTCTCCTTGATCCTCGGTTTCAACCGTCTGCTCTGGATCGCGATCGGCTATTATTTGCTCTCGGCGCTGTTGCAGCCCAGAGTTGTCTCACATTCGAAGCTCCCGGAACAAAGGAACGGAGCGTGAGTCGCGGAGGAGGTCTGGCTTGGCTCGAAGATCGACGCTGCACTCCTGGGACTTGACGACCGCTGAAGCGCGCGACCTGCAACTCCGGCTAGCCGCGGCGGTGGACGCGAGACGGCCCTTGCCGCGGTATACGACGTTGGCCGGTGCCGACGTGTCCTACGATCTGCGCGGCAAGTGGCTGCACGCCGCGGTGGTTGTGCTCCGGGCGGAGACCTTTGAGGTGATCGATCGCTCGGGCGTCGTGGCCGAGGCCAAGTTTCCCTACGTCCCGGGTCTACTGAGCTTTCGGGAGGCACCCGCGGTGATCGAGGCGTTCGAGCAACTCAAGGTTCGGCCTGACATCTTGATGTGCGACGGACAAGGCATCGCGCACCCGCGTCGAATGGGGCTCGCGTCTCATCTCGGGTTATATCTCGAGATACCCACGATCGGGTGTGCCAAGTCGTGGCTTTGCGGGGACTACCAGGAGCCCGGTCTCACGCGCGGCGAGTGGACGCCCCTGACCGACGGCGGCGAGACGATCGGCGCGGTCCTGCGGACCCGGACGGGAGTCAAGCCGCTGTTTGTCTCCCCCGGGCATCTGTGCGACCTGGCCAGCGCGATCGCCGTCGTTCTGGCCACGGCGCCCACGTATCGCCTGCCGGTCACCACTCGCCTGGCTCACCAGTACGTGAACGATCTGCGGCGCCAGCGCGTACCTGAGTAAAGTGCGCCGCGCCAGCGACGCACTCGTCTGATGCGACTGAAGACGCTGGCGGCTCTGCATTCGTTCTTCCAGGAGGAGCAATGAAAAACGCCATCTTTGTTATAAAACCCTACAAATGGGAAGGCATGTGGGTTTTCGACGACCCAGGCGTGGGGCTTGTCAAGGAACCCTTCGTTGGCGGTGCGGATACGATGATTGACCGTGCCACCGCTTCAATCCCGGGGGCCAAGCAAGGCTTCCTGGCGGTCTTCTCATCGGGCTACTTTCCCGATGCGCAGATCATTCTGGAGTGGGTGCGAGAGCAAGGCGGCGGCAATGTGTACCGGTGGGAAGAAAAAGAGATGGAAGGCTGGCTTTGTCCAGCGTTGCTGAGGTACTTCACCGAGCCACCGGAGAAGTTGTACATCCAAGTAAAGGCGGCTGGGTAAGGGCCCAGGAGGCGCTTGAGAGGATGTTGAGGGCGCTCCCCATCGACACGGCCTTGGTAGCACTTCTTCAACACGTCGCCCCTGGACATGAAGACGCTGATGGGCGACCAGGACCACATCAGGGAAAACTTCTTCGCCTCCATTCAGGCGTTTTCGCCCGCGGTCAGAAACATCTTCGAGAGCTTCGATTTCCACATTCAGATCGACCGGCTGGCCAGGGCCAAGCTGCTTTATCTGGTCACCGAGAAGTTCGCCAACATCGATCTGCAGCCCGAGGTCGTCAGTGACGCTCAGATGAACCTAAACCTTGAATTCGTTCAGCGCATCCGTGTCGTTGTTCCGCCCCTTTGCGAACAGATAGAAATCGCGGTCTTCGTTGAAAATGAAGTAGCCAGACTGGACGAACTCACCGCCGAAGCCCAGCGTGGCAACTCCGCCGCCGTCACCGGCAAGATCGACGTGCGCGGGTTGGCGGAATCGGAGGCGGTATGGAATCTGAGCGGAGTGGCGCTAGCCACCGGTGTTTGGCGATCGACGATCGACGGGTTCACCGGCGGCTAGCGCCGTGCCGCTCACAGGAGCGTCCCAGGACCGAATGGACCGTGAAACATGAGCGGAGTGGCGCTAGCCACCGGTGTTTGGCGATCGACGATCGACGGGTTCACCGGCGGCTAGCGCCGTGCCGCTCACAGGAGCGTCCCAGGACCGAATGGACCGTGGAAAATGAGCGGAGTGGCGCTAGCCACCGGTGTTCGAGCCGCACCGGGATTTCCCGCGACTTGCCGCCCTTCTCCTGGAAGCGCAGGGCGGAGATGAGGTCATCGTCCCCCATGCATTGATCAGAGCAAAGGTTCGCATCAGGGTCAATCAGGAACTCAACTCAGGCTCGTCTCGGGCCTCGGCGGTCAGACCTGGTTCCGATTTTCTCTGCCGCGCGCTCGCGTCGCGGGGCGGAATTCACTCAATGCGTTGCCGAGCAACATCGGCTCGGGGTAGGCAAACGGCCGATTCGGATGACGGCGGTTCACGAGAAACTGGGTATCCACTGGTTGGCCTCTGTTCGCCAGCTTAACAAGGACACGATCGATGCCGTTAGGGGACTGGATGGTTACAGACTGGGATTGTCGGGTTTGCCAAGTTTGACTAAAGTTCGCCGCGACTCGGGACGAGACGAGTCCGCGCGGATCGCGCGCGGGGAGTCAATTCAACGACCCGGCGAACCAGGGAAGGGCGTCGTGCGGATCGGGCGATGGATCGGGAGGGTGGCGTTGGCGGCGGCGGTGGCTCCATCTTGGGGGTGCGCTCACGGCCCGCGCCGCTTTGGCAAGATCGAGCACCCGGCCCCGTTGGTGCGGGCCAGGGCGGTCGGGCTGGGGCGCCGTCAACCGGACTCACTGGTCGTTCCGGCCTTGGTCGGACGTCTGGGTGACGCCGACCCGGTCGTCCGGCTGGCCGCCCACGAGGAGCTGCGCCGGCGGACCGGTCAGGACTTCGGCTATGTGCCTTGGGCCAGTTCTGAAGAACGGTCCGCGGCAATCGATCGGTGGCGGGCCTGGCTGGGGCAGGGGAGGGGAAGTGCCGCCGCCGGCGCCCTAGCGATCGCAACGGGCCAGTCGAACACGCCCGCCGACTTGCCCTTGAAGACCTTGCCGGCCGGCATCAAACCGACGCCGAATCCATGACGAGCGGTGAGGCACGGGCATCGGCCCGCGACCAGTTTTTGTTGGTGATTTGCGGAGCCCCCGTTTCCAGCTTTTGGTGAATACGTCGCGGTCCTGGATGCCCGCGCCACGCGGAGGGACGCCCGTCATGCACTCGACGTCGACCGGCTTACCGTCTCGGACTCTACTGGGGCCCGTGGGTTGGGTTGGACGGTCCGTGCTGGCGATCCTCGGTTATTTTGGGGGTGTGACGCTCCTGGCGCTCGGTGCGGCCGGCTCGGTTCTCCGGCCGCGACTGAGCCGTGAAGAGGCGGCTGCCGCGCCCGGCTTCATGAAGACAGTGATGCACCAGCTTTTCTGGATGCTCGTCATGGGTGTTCCGCTGGTGGGGTTGGTCCACATCGCCATGGGCTCGTTCCTGTCCCTTCAGGCTTATTACGGCAGCACGTTCATCGAGGGCACCGGCGCGGTCGTCGGCGTGGGTTTGCTGCGAAACCTGGGTGGGCTGATGACGGGGATGACCTTCGCGGGGATCCTGGCCGCGCGGATGATTCCGGAGCTACGCATCCTGGCGCGCCGGCTGTCGGCCGGCGGTCGTCCGCCGGACGGATCGAGCACGAACGCGCGACACCACCCCGTGGAGACGCACAGCGAGGTGGGGGGCGCGTCGATCGCGATCGCGCCGGCCCGATTGGCCGCCCCGCGGATCGCCGCCGCCGGGGTCGCCTGCCTGTTACTCTCACAATGGGGGATCGCGGTCGGCACGGTGGTCGGCTGGCAGGCGTCGCAGACGATGATGGGTATCTCGACCGAGATGTTCTTCATGATGATGACGAAGATGATGTGGTTTCGCGACGTCATGGGCTTGATCGTCAAGGGGCTCTTGTTCGGTGTCTTGCCGGCCGCGATTTGCTGCTACGAGGGCCTGGGGCCGGGCGCCCTCGAGGATGAGCCCGCCGGAGCCGGCTTCAGTGCCTCGCACCCGGCCCACGGGTTGGCGCCGCCGTGGGCGACGCCGGTTTTCCGAGCGGTCTGTCTGTCGTGCGTGGCGATTCTGATCCTGAATTCGAGCTGGTTCATGCTGGTGTACCACGCGGTCCCCTTTTATGGCCCGACGTTGCTGGCGCCGCCGGGCCCGTGAGCAAACGGCGACGGCCTCGAAGGAGACCGTCCCGGGGAGGGAGCCAAGATGAGCACTCGGTCTTCAGCACGCGAAGTTTGGGTCGGGTTGATCGTGATCGTGGCCCTGGCCGGGCTGATCGGTCTGGTCAGCATGGCGAGCGATGGGCCCGGCTTCCTGGCGCCGCATCGGACCGTCGACGTGGTGTTCCGAGACGCTCAGGGCATCCGCATCGGCAGCCCGGTGCGGGTTGCCGGTCTGGACACCGGGAACGTGGTCGATGTGGATCTCGTGGAAGTCAAAGGGATGCTGCGCGCGCGGGTGCGGGTGTCGCTCCCGGCCGATCTGGTCAAGAAGCTGCGCCAGGACGTGAAGATTTCGATCCAACCCGCGCTGACCGGCATGAGCCACGTCAACATCCTCTCGACGGGGAAATCGACCGTGGCGCTGGTGGAAGGGCAGTCGGCGATCGAGGGGGTGGAGACTTCTTTTTTCGACCCGATCATCGAGCAGGTGGGCCTGGGCCCGGTCGAGCGAAACCACCTGAGCCATACGATCGCCCAGGTGCGCCAGACGGTGGATTCGATCGGGCCGCGGCTTCAGCAGATGCTCGGCTCGCTCCAGGAGACCACGACCAACCTGAAGGACATGAGCGACTCGATCCGACCGACGATCGAATCGACGCTCGGCCAGGTGGAGGACCTGACCCGGCGTTTGAATACGAACTCGCCTCGCTTCGAGAAGATCATCGTCCAGACCGAAGGCGTGACCAGGGAGCTCGAGGGATACCTGGTTGACAATCGGGAGAATGTGCGGCAGACGGCGGCCTCGGTGCGCGACTTCACCTCGACGATCAACCCGATCCTGACCAGGGATGTTCCCCGGCTGGAACACATGCTTGACGGCTTGGAGGGATCGCGAGCCCGCGCCGACCGGGTGCTCTACCAGGCCGATCAGATTTCCGGCCAGTTGTCGAGTATGATTGCACGCAACCGCGCTGAGATCGAGCGTTCCGTCACGAATGTCCGCGACGCGACGGACTGGGGAAACAAGCTCGTGCAAAAGATTTTCACGAATCCGTTTGTCTTGAGTCCCTTCTACAAGCCGTCGCACGAGGACCTGCGAGTCCAGGTGGCTTTCGACACAGCCCTGGTTTTCACCAAGGGGGCCCAGGAGTTGCATGATGCCCTCAAGACTCTGGAAACGTTGTCAGCGCGGCCCGCGACGCCGGAGCAGCAGGCGGAAATCCTCCAGCTCCAGCAAAACGCCCGGATGTTGACCGGCCAACTGAACGAGACCTCAGCGCGGCTGGCTGAGGCGCTCAAGCGGCCGGCGACCAACGGCAGGGATCGAGTGACTCGGTGATGGATCGTCGAAATCCGGGGAACCTCACGTTCCGGTCTTTGATTAAACTCGCTCCAGTTTCCGGTCGATATGTTAGGTGGAGATGCCCGAGCAGGGCGTCATGACGTGGACGGAGACCGGAGCGAGGAGATCTGACTGAACATCAGTTAGCTCCCTCTTCGCGTGGCCTCCGTGGGTATCGAGTCTGACAACTCTTGGTTCTGCCGATGGTGGAGCCGTCGGCCAAAGCACCTGATTGGGGGGCGCAATGGAAATTTTCGGCGCTGGGGGAACTCAAGGCCCTCAACCCATTTACCCGCGATTGGCCGCGTTCAATCTGGATGGCGGTCAAGCAGTACATGCCGGTACACCGCGCGACCATGTCGAGATCTCACCGCTGGGTCAGATGCTCGACGGGATCGGCCAGTTGCCGGAGATTCGGCACGAGAAAGTCGAGGAGATTCGCCGGCAGATCGCCGCAGATACGTATGATACATCGGAGAAGCTGGAGCTGGCGTTTGACCGAATGCTCGGGGAGCTCTTGGGCTGGTAAATCGTTGCTCACTGGGAGTTGATCGACGATCGTGCTGAGACAGAGCTGGCCGGCGTGGGGCACCCGAACCTGGGAGACCCGACGTCGGCCATTTGGCTTTTTGGGGGCGAAAAAGGGAAAAAAGTTGGGTGAGCCGGAATTTTCTTGGCAATGCGGTGAGATTTGGGGAACAATACGCGAAGCACTCCATCAATCGAGTGCTGCCCGTCTTGTAACAAACGCCGCTTGAAGTTAGCACCTGGGACTTTGGACCGGGTTTCCTTTTGGGAAGCCAGTCGACGAACCGCACGCCGAGGAGGTCTCCGTCGTGGATCCTTCGCAGCCCTCATCCATTCCTCCCGCGGGAGGGACAGTCGCGGTCGATCGAGGAGCTGGCGGATCTCCCCTCGGTGAGACCGTGCTCCCCGGGCTCACTCCGGTCGAGAACGCCTTGATCTCGGTTTTTCTCAAGAGGGGCCTGTTGACCAAGGAGCAGGTTCGGGACGCGAAGCTCTACAGCGAAGAGCGCAACCGCGACCTGCGCCAGTCGATCCTGGAGCTCAATCTGATCTCGCCGGAGTTGCTGAACCAACTGGCATTCGAGCGGCTCAGTGAACTGGCTTCGGACAATGGAGGACAGAAGGCGGCGGAAGCCGGAGGCGGCATGGTGCTCTCCCCGACACTCCTATCGCCGAATCGCACCCAGCATCACCGCGATGTGCGGAAAGACCTCCAGGAAAAGGCGGTGACCGGCACTTTGTCGGAGCTGGTCAACCTGATCCTGGAACGCGCCTGCGATTGTGAAGCCACTGACATTCATTTCGATCCGCAGGAGAACGGCTTGCGGGTCCGGTACCGCATCGACGGCCAGCTCCAGGATATCCTGTTCGTCGAGCCGGCGATGGCCGTGCCGGTCATCAGCCGGCTCAAGGTCGTGTCCAATCTGAACATCGTCGAGCGCCGGCACTCACAGGACGGCCGCATCACCATCCAGCATCACAACCGGCCCCGCGACCTGCGGCTGGCGACCTTCCCCACGATCTTCGGCGAAAAGATCGTCATCCGGATCCACGAGGTGCTGACCGACATCGCCGGGTTTTCCCATCTGGGCATGACCAACGAGCAGGCCGAGACGCTCGACCGGTTGATCGCGCAGCCGTTTGGGTCCATCCTGGTCGCCGGGCCAGTCGGGGCCGGCAAGACCTCGACACTCTACAACTGCCTGGAGCGGATCAACTCGCCCCTGAAAAACGTGATGACGATTGAAGACCCCGTCGAGCACCGCATCCCCGGCGTCAACCAAACTCAGATCAGTAGTCAGAGCGAGATGAGCTTCAGCGAAGGGTTACGGGCGATGCTTCGCCAGGATCCCGACGTCCTCATGATCGGCGAGATCCGCGACGATGAGACCGCGCGGATCGGCATCCGCGCGGCGTTGAGCGGCGTCTTGGTTTTCAGCACTCTACACGGTTCGGATGCACCCGGCACGATCACCAACCTCTACAACTTCGGGATCCCCGGCTATCAGCTTTCGAGCAGCTTGCTGGCCATCGTTTCGCAACGCTTGATCCGCAAGATCTGCCCATACTGCCGGGTTACCTACACGGCGGACGAAAAGATGCTGACGGCGCTGGAGCTAGATCTCGACCTGCACCACGATCTGCGGCTTCAGCGTGGGCTGGGCTGCCCGGCGTGCTTCCAGACCGGTTACCTGGGGCGGACGGGGATCTTCGAGATCATGGTCATCGGCGAAGAGCTGCGTGACCTGGTCTTCCAGCAGATTCCGCGGGACGTCCTGCGCCGGGTCGCTGTCGACCTGGGAATGCGAACCTTGAAGCACAGCGCGGTCGATAAAGTCTTGGAAGGCACGACGACGGTCGAGGAGGCTTACCGCGTCGTCGCGTTCTGAAGAAGGACGTCTCGGGCACGGCGGTGTGCTCGGCACGGGTCGGATCCAATGGGAATGCGAACCGGCAAGGAGGTCGGCGATGCATCCGCGATTGTCTCAAGTTCTCAGGAAATCACTGTTTGCGCCGAGTGCCCTGCTCCTGACGCTGGGCATGGGGCCCGCCCGGGCGGATGATTCGGGGCTCTTGGGGCGCCTTTTCCGCCTCGGCGGCGGTTCGTCCGCCTCGAGCACGAATTCGACCCCGCCGAACCAGGACGCCCCCCTTTCCTACGGCCGTAATTCCGGTTCGACCGCGAATTCCGCCCAGCCAGCGCCCGTGTTTCCTCCGGCGCCCGCTGGGCTGCCGGCGTCTGGCGGATTACCTCAAACCGCCGTGACCACGCCGCCGTCGGCTGCCGCTCTACCGGGGCAGCGGTTGTCGCCCAAGCCCCGCGTCAGTCCCGCAGTCACGACCGCCGATCCGTTGGTCACGCGACTTGCCCTGGGCCGCTCCAACGACGGCAGCCAGTTCGGGATGTTTCTGCAGGTCTTTGCCGACGGGACCGTCATTGATTCCGAGGGAGTACACCATCTTCGCCCTGCTGATCTCAAGCCGATCGTGGATTCCGTGCAATCGGGTGATCTGTTGCGGATCCGGGGCCATTGTGGGGCGCCCGCGACCGACTTCATCGAGTATGTGCACATCGTGGTGTATGAGCGCCGATTCGGCCGGCTGTCGGCGCACTCGTTCTCGTATTCCGGCAATACTCAAGGTTGTGACCATGCGATCCGCCACCTGCACACGGTCCTGGAGAATCTTCAGGCGAAGCTCAGCCGCGGGCCGGCCATGAATAACTCGGGTGCGGGGACTTCGACTGCGCCCGCACCGCTGGGCTCTCCGCCCGTCAATGCGGGCGGCACCGCCCCGGCAGGCCCGGTCATCCCGCTGACGCCCGTCGACTCGTCGCACTGAGGCCGTTCCTGGCCCGACTGGAAGACCGGTCCCGCCGAGGCTACAATGAAGAATCATTATTGATTTGTGACTTGGGTCGAGAGCCGTTACGGCGGGACCGTGAGCCGGTCCGAGGATCGGAAACGTGGTGGAAGCTCAGCGCGATCAACTGACTCCCGTGGCGGTTTCGGAGTCGCCGGTCGAGAAATTCCGAGAATACCTGGAGATCCGCGGCGAGAAGCTGACCCAGCCCCGTCGGGTGCTCGTCCGTCATATTTTCAATACGCACAAACACTTCGATGCCGACGAGTTGTTTCGCGACCTGCACGATGCGGGTCATCAGGTCAGCCGGTCGACCGTTTATCGCACGTTGCGGCTGCTGGTCGATTCCGGGCTGCTCCGTGAGCTTCGTCTGACCAATCGAAGCGCGTTCGAGCACGACTACGGCTACCCTGCCCACGATCACCTGCACTGCTCAACGTGCAACCGGATCGTCGAGTTCCGCAACGACGAGATCCTCAAGGTGCGGGACTCGGTGAGCCTAGCGCACGGGTTCCGTCCCACCGGCCACCGTTTCTTGATCACCGGCGTTTGCTCGGCGTGCAGCCGGTCTCATACACCGCGGCGGCGATTGGATTTGATTTGACTCGATCACTCCAGGTATCCCAGATCGGCAAGGCGCTGCTCGATGATCTGTTGCTCGCGGGCAGTATACTCGAACGGTTTGTGGTGAGGTCCTTCGAGAAGCTCCTCCGCGGGGTCTCGGCGAACTGGTGTGAAGTTAGGCGTTGACTCGGCGGGCGACGTCGAGCCGACGATCGGTTTGCCCTCGATATGGGCGGGGATGGGAAGTCCCAGGAGGGCGAGGATCGTGGGTGTGACGTCGCTCAGATGGGCCTTGAGGTTGCGGCCGGTGGACATACCGAGGCCGGCCAGGGCGACGATTCCCTCGGGCCGATGGGTACCGGGGAGGTTGGCATCGGGCTCGACCCACGAGGTGCCGGAGCTCAGTTTCGTGCGGACCCAGTAGGGCTCATCCGGCAGCGCGATCAGGTCGGGATATCCCTCGCGCGTGGGATCGATGCGATAGGTTTCGGCGGTTGCGATGATCTGGGGAAAGAGCAGGGAGCCGGTTTCGGGGTGTTTGGCGTCGGCCAGCGCGAGGGCGGCGGCGGATCGGGCCTCGTCGATTTGCCGGGGCGTCATCCGCGGTGCGGCGGTTTTGACTCCGCGGTGCCGCGCGGCACAGTTGACGTAGACCATCGCGGCGGTGTCCTGGTGGGGCGCGAAGGCCAGCGTCCGCTTCCAGTCGAATGGATACTGGGCGGTGACCGACTGGTCGAACGAGGCCGAGCGGGCGGCCGGGTTGTCGCGTTTCTGTCCCCAGAGGCGGAGGTGGTCGCTTGCCTGGTGGGTCCGGCGTCCGATCAGGCCGGCCCAACCCGGCAGCCGCGCGACCCCGGCCTGGACCAGGATCCGATTGACGTGGATGCGACCGAGGCAAGGGCCGAAGCCGTGGTCGCTGACCAACATCACCGCGGCCTTGCGTTTCTCCGCCAGCTCGCAGAGCCGCCCGATCGCTTCATCCAGACCGCGGATCACCTGGGCCGCCGCGTTGTTCCAGTCGGGACGGTCGACTCCGGTCTCATCGACGTTCAGATAGGGCCAGACACGGTGCTGGAACGGGTCGAGGTTCTGGAACTGGACCATCAGCACCGACCAGTCGGGGACGATGCGGTCGGCGAGCCATCCCCCCTGGGCGCGGCCGTGGAAACTCTCGGCGGTCAGGCGGGCATTGGTGGTCAGCTCGTCGAGGGATTGCGGCGCACGTTTCCAGTAATAGCCGAGGCCATAGCCGGGCGCCTCGGCCTTGAGCCGGGCACCGAACTCGGGTGCTGTCGAGAGGGCGGCTTCGAGATGGGGCGCATCCATGCCCGAAACGACGATTCCCCGCACTTGCGGCGGGGGATACAAGCCCGGCAGGTTGAGGGAGACGACCGACCGGCCGGTCGCGGAGAGCAAGTGCCAGATGGTCGGGACGCGGATCCGGCCGGAGTGGTTGACCTTCATCCGCCCTTCGGCCGCATCGTAGTAGCGGTGGTCGAAGACCCCGTGACGCGCGGGCTCGCACCCGGTCATCATCGTCGTCCACGCCGCCGTGGTGACCGGTGGTATGATCGAACGAAGCGTTCCGGCCGCGGCGCGGGCGAGAAACGCATCGAGGTTGGGCATCAACCCCCGCTGGCGCATCGGGTCCAACACGTTCCAGGTCGCCCCATCGAGGCCCAGGACGACCAGTCGATCGATGGTCTTCGGCATGGGATCGTTCCTCATCAGCAACGACGACGCGCCACCTGGCTCCCCACGGAATCGAACTCAGCAGGTTGCCATCGTGTGACTAGGGGAATTTCGCACCCGGGCCGACGGCGCCGCATCGAAGTCGATGGTGAAATCCGCCGAATAGTATTCTGCGATCTGGCGCCGCTCGCCCTTGGAGCGATAGAACTGTGAGACCCTTCGACGGACCTTCTCACCGAAGGGCAGATTCGTCTCGGTTTGCTTCAGCCAGGCATGATACGCTGCCACGAACCGCTCAACCCGCGATGGACAGTCGACCGGGACCGGGGCCTTGAAACCGAGCCCCATGACGGTGTGTGGGAACGCATGATGACCCTGATGGCCCGCCACGCGCGCCGAGTAAGGGGACAGCAGCCTGCGCAGGCAATTGGGCGTCATCCGCCAGTAGTCGTCCGGGTAGCCGTGGATGCGGAAATTCAGCGGCGACGTGATGACGAAGATGCCGCCGGGTCTGAGGAGCCGAAAGACCTCATTAAACGCTCTGCGAACCTCGAAGACGTGTTCGAACGTTTCGATGCACAGCACCGTGCCGGCCGATTCGTCGGGCAAGCTGATCGCCGAGACGTCTTCAACCCGATCGACGCCCGGGCCTAGCCGCATGTCGCAGCCGACGTATTTTCTTCTGGGGAACAATTCGCGAAGGTTGGCGTAGCCCTCCTGGCCCTCGACCTGGAACGAGCCGAACTCGAAGATCGGGTCAGGGCAGTCGAACGTCTCGGCCACCAGGCTGCAAAACGCCTTGTTGTGGTCTCGCATCGCCCTAGCTCCTCCTTGAGCCAGGCTGGGACGGGGTGCGAAAAGGTCATCAAGCAACATGCGCAGACCGCATCGACCCCTTCAGCCGATTAGGTTGGGGCGGATCATAGACCCAGGCGGTGAAACGGTCAAGCCGAACGCGTTACTTCAATATGCAATCAAGCAACTAACCGGTTTACGCCGAGCCCGATGCGGTGTCGGAACCGACATCCGCCGGGTCGATACCCAGCTCACGGAGCTTGGCGGCAAGCTGGTCGGCTCGGAGTCGCTGCTCCTCGGCTCGGAGTCGCTGCTCCTCGGCGCGTTCGTCGCCGGTGGGGAGGAGAATCCCTTGGGTGTCGTACCAGCGAAGCCAGGGTGCCGTCTCGTTGTAGAAGGTTCCATTCCAGACGCCCAGCTCGACCCCAAGCCGCCCGATCGGGTAATGCCCGCGTTCGTTCGGTTGAAGTCGCCTGTACGTGGTTCCTTCAAGGCGATGGACTTCCAGCTCTCCCGTCTCGACCACAAAAATGGCGTAGTACTCGCCGCGGACCGCCTGCTCGTAGATCCAGAATTTTCCCTCGTAGGGCGTTCGATCGCGCTCCTTGCTGCCATCTTCCGAGGAATATTCGATCATGACCGAGGGCGGAACATGCTCCTTCCAGAGAACGTAGGAGCGACGATAGTGCCCATCGAGATCGGGGGGAACACCGGGCACGTAGAACCAGTCGGGGCAAATCGCGCCTCTCTCGAGAGGGTCGGTGAGCCGCCAGTAAATCCCACAATCATGGCCGAGGGCGAAATGGCGGTCGGGGTGGATCCGCTCCAGGATCGGCCAGATGCTTTGGTCCAGGAGGACGTTCTGGGGTGTTTCGCGGAAGTTTTCCACGATCTCGCCGTTCTCCTCGGGCAGTTCCAAATGGCTGGGTAGATGGAGGGGCAGCGCGACACCGTTCTCGGCCGGCGGCAGATAGCGATGGTCGGGACCGTAGAACGGCGGCTTGGGTCTGGTTTCAACCGGCCGGGACGAGGCGACTGACATGACATAGCCTCCTTGAGGGGAGGAGACCCGGAGAGAATCAGTTTCTGCCCGCGCCCAAGACCGCCAGGGCGGGCACGTCGATGTGTTCGCGCGTCGTCCATGATCCGCTGTCGCGCTCGACGCGATGATACAGCGTATCGCGCTCGATGGGAATGCGCCCTGCCTCCATGATCAGGCGGCGGATCTCGGCGACGGTCGCTTCCTGGGGCGTCTCCGCGCCCGCCTCGTGGTAGATCTTTTCATGGACGACGGTCCCGTCGAGATCGTCCGCGCCGAACGAGAGCGCAATCTGTGCCGTCTTGAGCCCGAGCATGACCCAGTAGGCTTTGATGTGTGGGAAATTGTCGAGCATCAACCGGCTGATGGCCATGACCTTGAGGTCCATCACGCCCGACGGCTTGGGGATGTCGGCCATTTGCGAGTTATCGGGATGGAACGCCAGCGGGATGAAGGTCTGGAACCCGCCGGTCTCATCCTGCAGCTCGCGGAGCCGGACCAGGTGGTCGATCCGATGCTTGGGCCCGTCGATGTGGCCGTAGAGCATGGTGGCGTTGGAATGCAGGCCGAGGCGGTGGGCAGTTCGGTGGATGTCGAGCCAGCTCTCGGTCGATGCCTTGGCGCCGCAGATCTGCTCGCGGACTTCGGGATGGAAGATCTCGGCGCCGCCGCCAGGCAAACTCCCCAATCCGGCATCGATCAGCTCCCGGAGCACAGCTTCGACCGACTTCCGTGTGATCTTGCAGAACCACTCGATCTCGACGGCGGTGTAGGCCTTGATGTGGATTTCGGGCGCTGTCTCCCTGATCCAGCGCACCACGTTGAGGTAGAACTCGAACGGCAGCTTGTTGTGCAGCCCGCCCACCACGTGCATCTCGGTGGCGCCGCGCGCGCTGGCCTGCCGTGCCCGCTCGACGACCTGGTCACGGTCCATCACGTAGGCGCGATCTTCGCCCATATCAGCCCGAAACGCGCAGAAGTCGCAGGTGTAAACGCAGACGTTGGTTGGGTTGATGTGGGTGTTGACGTTGAAGTACGCGAAGTTACCGCTATACCGCTCGCGTACCAGGTTAGCCATCGAACCCAGTTCGAAGAGGTCGTTCGACGCCTCGAGCGCCAGACCATCCTCAAAGCTCAACCTCTGGCCGGCCTCGACTTGATCGCGAATCGCATTCAGCCGGTCTGCTGCGCTTGGCATCGTTCACCCGTCCTCTCGCGATCGGAAGGCAATCCCGCTCTGAGACGGTCACTCGTTCAGAGTTCTTTCAGAGATTTTAGTCAGGATTGAAGGGATCATCAACCGGACTCGATCCCGGGCTGGTTGGAACAGGATGCTCAGACGTGTCGTTCGCTACCTACGGCCCTGCTCGCGCAGCAACGAGTCGGCCCAATGGGCGTCGTCGGGTTTCAGCGGCGGGTCGGGGTCTTCGCGGTAGTCGATGTCTTCGACGTAACGCCCTTCCTCGCAGCACTCATTGAGTAGGGCCTGGAGGTCGAGCGGAACGTCTCGATCCTGGCGCCGAAGGGGGATGGCGATCGCGGGCAGCCGCTCACGCAGGGGGATACGATAATACTCGATTTCCAGAGGCTTCCAACCCCGGCGTATGCAAGCGGCGTAGGGTGTGGGCTGGCCTTCGGGTATACGGCCAAACGGTACCATCAAGACGTGGCTGCCCGTCCGGTTCAAGTTGATCTCGACCAGGCTGACGCCGCCTTGCCGGAGCTCTTCCTGCTTCTTAAGGTACAGGTCGCGCCCGGGACCGGGGACCTTGTTCGAAGGGCTGATGATCTCGATCACAGTGACGACGCGCCGGCCCGACTTGAGGTCGATGATCTCGATGAAGCCCTGCCGCACCGGCTCGTCCCGCTCGATGTGGACGACCAGCGGCTCGGCCACGGCGACACCATTGCTCGCCCGGAGCACGGGCTCCTCGCGCCGACCGCGCTCGACGACTCTGACATCGGGAATGATGTTCCGGGGAAGTCCCTCCGACGGCTCGACGAAAACTCGTTCATCGACCCGCGCGACCAGGTCGCCGGGCAACTGCTTCTGGATCGCGGCGCGTGAGCGATTGATCATGGTGTGATGAACATCGCCCCAGAACTGCTCGAGATAGGGGTCCATCCCGGGAAACGGGCTCTGCACGACTGAGGCCTCCGGCGACTGGAAGGAACCTGAACATAATCCTAGCACAGGCGACGGTCCACGGCCATCCTACCCCGCGTCCGTTACAGGTCACTGTCCCGAAAGAGCGAACGCCAGGCCATTGCCATTCGCTCTACGCCACGGCGTAGCCGGTGTGGGGTCGAACCTTCGGTGACTTGAACGCCAAGACGATCCGATCCTTGGATATCCCGGCGGCTTCCAGATCGTACGCGACTCCAGTCTCGGTTCCATCTCGCTGGATCCAGCATTTCCCGTCGATGAGGTCGATATGGATCACGCAGCCGTGGACGCGGTGCTTGTCCCAGCCGACGCTCAGCAGGAGATAATGGTCGCGTTCCCGGTCGAAGACCAGTTGACGGTCGATTTCACCGTAGGAGTATGGGTATTTCGAATACTCTGTGAGTATCCGCTCGATAATGGTGCGATTGGACTCTATTCCGGTATCCATTGAACGATGACTCCCTTTTCCGGGTCGAAGACAATGAGCCGCAAATGCGCTCGCCTCAAGACCAACTGACCGATCGGCTCTTTGTCGAGCCGGCATCCCGTGCCTCGGTCGTTCGCTTCGAGCCAAAAGTATCTGGAATTCGACGACCTCTTGATTTTAGGATATCGCAGCCCTCTTGAGAAGCGCGGGGGTCATGTACCTACTCTTTCCAAGCTTCCGTGTCGTCGGCTTCGCTTACGAGGAGGTAACAGTTGGTTCCCTCGATGACCCATTACAAGCGCTTTCGCGCCTCATCCAGGGAGACGGTCCGCTCCCGAGAGCGTTGCTCCAGGATTTGACCGAACTTGGGGTTCTCCGCTAGCAGTCGGTCGATCAGGTCGTCGTCTTCCTTCAAGGGAGATAACTGGAAGGAGGGGACGCCGTTGACCGTGACGATCACTGGCTCTTCCTGGCACAGGCGGCCGTATCGACTCAGGTTCGCCTTGGCTTCACTCAGCGGGATCACTTTCATGGTGTGCGGTGAACTCCTCTCCTCGAACGATCAGCGTTTCGCCGTGTTTCTCGCCGACCAAGACGATCGTAGCCCGCCGTGCTCCCTCATCGACGTTGAAGAGAACACGGTACTTGCCGAATAGTCGAAGCTCACGATGAGCGACAGGGTTGGGACGCAGCGTTTTCATATTCGGCGTCGCAGCCAGAGGATCCGCGGCCAATTCGCGTTCAGACTCGTCGAGCAGCACTCGCCCGTTCTTTTTGCCGAACCAGCGGAGATCCTCGATCACGGATTCCTTGAGCGACACCATCCAGGTCGCCTTCTTCCGTCCCATCCTATGACTTCTCCGGTTTCTTGAGAAGCGCGGCGACCTCGGACCACAGCGCTCGCCAGGTCTTCCGCTCAGGCTCAGGCAGTTTGGTGAGCTCCTTTTCGTCGCGGACGGAGGCCAGGTCGGCGTCGGCTTTCCATTGCTGGAGGGTCTTCCTGACCAGGGCCTTGGCTTCGGGCGCGCCGCTCTTGGATTGTTTGGCCCAGTAGGCCAGGTCGGCCTTGAGCCAGTCGAGGGCCTGTATTCGCCAGCGGGCCTTGGCCGGCTCTTCCAGGGGCGGCTGTTCGATCCCCTTGCCGGCGGCCGCCAGAGCCGCGGCGCAGGCGGCGTTGTAGCGGTTCTGGGCCTTCATGTCCTCCGCCAGTTTTGGGTCCGCCGCGAAGCCAGCGGACCAGATCGCTGCCGAGGCCGCGAAGAATTGCCGTCCATAGCATTGCTCGGCCAAACTACCCTCTGAAAACAACGAAAGATGAAAAAACCTCGGGATTCGCGCACCCAGTTTCGAGAGCTGCTCGAACTGGCTGATCGCGAGGTCGATCGCCCGGCCGATTGTCCCGTCGTCGCGGGCCTGCTCGCGGACGCGACGGAGAGCTGCAATCGCCTCGTCGGGCCGTTGTGCCATGAGGATGGCCCGAAGCAGGCGGAACGGCCCGACCTGATGGCGGTGGTCGTGTTGAATCGCCTCACGGAATGCGGCAATCGCTCCCGGCACGTCGCCCGATTCGGCAAGCGTCATTCCGAGACCGTAGCGAGCTTCAATCGTCAGTTCGGGGTTGCCGCTGATCGCCTCGCGGTACGCGGCGATGGCGCCCGGTAGGTCGCCGGTCAACCGGAGCGCGCTACCGAGCTTGTATCCCCCGTCCCCGAGGTAGACCTGATACATGCCATCGAGATAACCGGTAGCCATCTCGAGGTAAAGGTCGTCGAAGGTGCCTGGGTCAAAGAGGAGTCCCGGATCTTGGCGGAGCCGTTCGATGCGAATGGCCTCCCGCAATTCCGCGATCTCACCCACTTCGTCGCCAGTACGCTCCAGAGCCGCGGCGAGCGCGTAGTGATCACTAACGCGCGTCGGATCGATTCGTATCGCTTCACGGTACGCCGCGATCGCGCCAGGCAAGTCGCGTTGGATAAACAGCAGGAAACCTAGCTCTCGCCGGCATTCAGCGTCCTTCGGATCGAGCCTGGCGGCCTCACGGTACGGCGCCACTGCGCCCGGCCAGTCGTCGCTTAAGAATAACACGAGAGCAATTCTCCGGAAAGTCAGGGCGTCGTTAGGCTCTTGCCTCAGCCGTTCGCGGAAGGGAGCTATCATGCGTTCGACGACAGAGCGTGCCTCATCCTTCTTGCCACGCTTGCATAGCAGCTTAGGGAGCTCGAGAAGGTAGGGGGTCGGGACCGGATCGAGTCGGGCGAGCTCAACGAGGAGCGCCTCTGCCTCGTCGTCTCGTCCCTGCTTTTGGAGGATCTCGGCCAAATACCAGCCCGTCTCCGGACGCAGCGCGCGTGCCGCCGTGTAGAAGCGGATCGACTCGTCCGCCTGGGGCGGGTCCGCGTTGCTGAGAAGCGTAGCAAGCTCGTAGTTCGTCCAGAGGTCGCCGGGATATCGGACCACGGCGGCTCGGAGGACGGCGATTGCGTTCTTTGCGTCTCCGGCACGATGTAACGACCGCGCGAGAAGCAGGGCCGTGGAGGGGCCAAACTCAACGAGCTTCGTTTGTCGTGCGATGGCACCGAGGGTCTGGAGTTGCGATTTGAGGTCGGCCTGCTTCAGGAGAGCACGCAGCCGGTTGCGTTCCGGGTCGGAGTCCAACCCCTGAGCAAGATCGAGGATTTTCTGCAGATCGAGGAGTTTTGGTTCTTGTTCCGTTGGCGAGAGGAGATCGTGTCTGATGATCAGCCAGTGGTCGAGGCTGCCAACTACTTCGCGCACGAACGCATCGGGTCGGGATTTTAACCGCGCGACCGCGTCCTTGATCGGCGTTGCCTCCAGATCCAGCCCGTAGCGTTTGAAGGCCCTTGTGAACCTACCCGTGTCCCACAGGTGATTCTCCAACGTGCCCTTGCCCACGGACGTCCTGAGGCTGGCCAGCTCCTCGATGAGCTTCCGGTCGCGCTCGGCCAGTGTCTGTCCCTCGGCGATCTTGGCGCGGAGGGCGGCCAGGCGTCGACCCGGCTGCGACGCGGCCAGGTCGCCGATCGAGGCAAGGGCTTGGTCAGCCGCCGCGAGTGCCTCCCGCCAGCGGGCCGCGTCGGCACCATCGGCCGCGGCTTGATCGCGCTTCGCCTGAATCCGGGCTACGGTTGCCTCGACACCAGTGAGTCGGTCCTGTCGTTGCTGGACGAACCAGAATGCTCCGCCGCCACCCAAAAGAACGAGCCCAAGCACCGCCGCCGCAAGGGCGACCGTCAGGCGCAAGCGATCGCGCTCGACGCGGGCGCGCTTGGTGGCCTCCTCCGCGCGGGCTTTCTCCTCGGCGCGGGCGATCTCGGCCAGTCGCAACCGCTCCTGCACGCCCGTCTGATAGGCGTTGATCCGCGCGGCCACCTCGCCGGCGTGGCGTGGGCGGTCTTCGAGCTCGGGGGCCAGGCAATCCTTGGTCAGGGCGGTCAGCTCGGCATCGCTTCCGCACCCCTCCAAACGATCGAGGGCATCCTTCAACTCGCCGCGCGATGCCTTGCGCTGAATCTCACCGGACGACCGGCCGGTGAAAGCCGGCTCGCCAGTGAGGAGCTCACAGAGGATCGAGCCGAGGGCGAAGACGTCGCACCGCTCGTCGAGCCGGTCGACCTCGCCGCGGGCCTGCTCGGGCGCCATGTAGGAGGGCGTGCCCATCACGCTGCCGGCCCTCGACAGGTCGGAGTCATTGTTGCCAGCGCTGCGGGCCGTGGCGATGACCGTTTCTCGCTCGCGTGTCTTGCCCGTTGACACATCGTCGGCCGCGCCGCCTTGCGGCAAGACTTTGGCGAGGCCCCAATCCATCACCTGCACCTCGCCGAACGAGCCGACCATGATGTTCGACGGTTTCAAGTCGCGATGAATCACGCCTCGTGCGTGGGCGTACGCGATCGTCTGGCAGACGGCCTCGAAGATCGAGAGGAAGCGTGGCAGGTCGTGCACCCGGTCTGACCGCTCGTCCAGTAGACTCGACAAAGTACGGCCTTTGACCAGCTTCAGGGCGAAATACGGGCGGCGGTCCGCGAAGGCGCCCAGCTCGTAGATCGGCACGATGCCTGGATGCTGCAACTGGCCGCCGATCTGGGCTTCCTCGATAAAGCGGCGGATCAGATCGGGCTTGTCGCGGTGCGACTCCAGCAGAACCTTGACCGCCACATCTCGGCCAAGGTCGGGGTCGCGGCCCTTCAGGACGGCCCCCATCCCACCGCGGGCAATCTCACCGAGCAGTTGTAGCCGCCCGGATCGGTCGCCAATCGCGGGCATCTCGGGCGAGCCCGGCTGGACCAATAGCCCCGGCCCCTCACTCAGCTCGGAATCGCGCAGCAAGACGCGCGGCAGGCCGCCGAGCGTCCTGTCCAAACTGGCCAGAGCGCCCGCCGGCGCATGCGGCCCGCTCATGAACGGCCCGGTGTCGCTCCACGCCGGCTCGTCTTTTGCCCCGGCCAGGCCCTCGCGCAGCAGGCAGACCGGGCAGAGCCCGTTCAAGGCCCCGTGCGCCAGCAGGTTCCCGCAGCCCCGGCAACGGGTCTCGGCATTCATGTATGATCCTCCCGAAGGGGGTGGTACTGGGCTGATGAAAAGTCGGCCTTGACCGGCTCCTGAGAGTCCTTGGCCATCCTCAACTCTTGTTGCGCTTCGAGGAAGCCTTTGTTGGGCGCGTGTCTCCAGACCCCGCCCGAGCGACCGACCGAAGGTCTCCTTCCTTCGGAGTGTGCTCTGCGAGCGCAAATGCCTTTGAAGCCAGGGCCCATGATGCGCGCGGGAGACCTTCGGTCAGGCATTCCGGCGGGGTCGTGAGACCCGCACCGAACACTTGACGCCTTCATCAATAGAAACCGGATGAACCCCAAAGCCATGCAACCCCAAGTTTTCATCACCCCAGGGTGATACGTCTCCCTCTATCCATGAGGAGAAGAAAAACCCTGCAGGTGTTACAGGAATTCGTAGGGTGGCGTCGAGTGCAGCGAGGCCCACCGGCACAGGCGATCGGTGGGCCTCACGTCGTGGGACACGACGTTCGACCCACCCTACAGTTGTCCCACAGCAGAATATCAGTCCCCGGCCAGCGCGGCCAGCAGGTCGGCGAGCTCCTGATCGACGTCGGCCGGGTCGCCCGTCGTGCGGCCGACCTCCTCGCGGAGCAGCTCCCGGTAGCGAGCCCGCAGCCGATGAGCGGCGACCCGCACCGCTCCCTCGCTCATTCCCAATTCGCCGCCGATGGCGGCATGGGACGGCGCCAGGCCGTCCCCCTGCAATGCCGGGCGGAGGCGAGCGAATAACTTGGCCTTTCCGGCCTGGGCCGCCTCGGCTTCGAGCCGGCGCAGCACGCGCTCCAGCAACATCAGCGCCCACTGGCGCTCGAACAGCCGCTCGGCCGTGAGCTCGTGGGCCAGCTCGCGACCGTAGCGGCCCTCCGCGTCGATTCGATCAATTGACACGATTGTGGCACCTCCACCACGCCTGGCAGCCCGCTCGTGGTCGCGGCGGTTAGCCACGTAGTGCTCGCAGGCGGCACGGAGGAAGGAGCGGAACCGCCCTTTCGATCGATCGAGGCTCGCCAGGTCGCCCCGCTCGAGCAGGTCAGCGAGGAAGCCCTGGACGATGTCCTCGGCCTCGTGGGGCGAGTGGCCGCGGCGGCGGGCGAAGGCGTAGAGAGGGAACCAGTAATCGCGGCAAAGCGCCTCCAGTGCGCCGCGCGCCGCCGGGTCGGCCGGGTTGCCGGCGGCACCTACACGGCTCCAGTGAGTCGTCGGAAATCGGGCCGCCACGGGTGCCTCCCAGATCTCAGGGCTCGACGAGCTGAGGGATGGAGATTGGATCCTCCTGGCTCAAACCAAGAGGTCGACCACAGCGACGACCAGCAGTCCCAGACTGATCACCACATTAACCTGAAAGAAGGCGACATTGACCCGAGTCAAATCATCGGGACGGACCAACGCGTGCTCGTAGATCAACAAGACGGCCACCGCCGCGACGCCCAGGAAGTAGATCGACCCCAGCGGGTAGACCAAGCCCAGTCCTATCAGGGGCACGATCATCAAGGCGTGGCAGGCGGCCGCGATCCAGAGAGCGCGTCGTACGCCCAGCGCCTTCGGGACGCTGCGGAGCCCGGCGGAGCGGTCGAACTCCACGTCCTGGCAAGCGTAAATGATATCGAACCCCGCCACCCAGAACAGCACGGCCAGCCCGAGAAGGACCGGGGGCCACTCCAGGTCGCCTCGCAGCGCGATCCAGGCCGCGATCGGCGCCAGGCTCAGCGAGAGGCCCAGCCAGAAATGCGCCAGGCTGGTGAACCGCTTGCTGTAGGAATAGCCCAGAAGCCACAAGAGCACCGGAGCGGACAGATACAACGGCCAGCGGTTCGGCAGGAACAGGAGCGTCGACGCGATAAAGGCCGAGCCGCAGACCAGGGTGAAGACTGCGACGGTGAGCACGCTGAGGCGGCCCGCCGGCAGGTGCCGGCTCGCCGTGCGCGGATTGAGCCCATCGTAGTGCCGATCGGCCAAACGGTTGAAGGCCATCGCGGCCGACCGCGCCGTCGCCATGCAGAGCAAGATGCCGGCCCAGTCCTGGACACGGCCGTGCCAGCCGTCCCGATCATGTGCCGCCAGGGCCGCTCCCAGAACGGCGAACGGCAGGGCAAACAACGTGTGGCTGAACTTGACCAAGTCGAGGTATTCGCGGACCTGGATGATGCTCATCTCCTTCATCCTAGCTTTCCCCCTGCATCAACCTCACCAACCGGTCTCCCAGCGGCGGACACAGGCGAAGGACGGCACCCAAGAGCCGAAATGACCAGACGAACCGCCGCGTGACCGAGAGCCGCCGCCGGGGACGGTCGAGCAAGCGGACCGTCCGGCGGGCGACTTCCTCGACGCTGGCGGTCATCCAGGGAGCGGTGTTGTCCAGGATCGGGTGGGGACGCCCCCCGGCAGACACAAGCGAGCCGAGTGCGTCCATGAATTCGGTGTTGAACGGACCGGGCTCGACCAGGCAGACCGTGACACCGGTCGAGTCAAGCTCGCGGCGCAAAGCGTCGTTCCAGTAGGCGAGGGCCGCCTTGGTGGCGCCGTAGGCTCCCAGGGCCGAGTTGGCGACGCAAGTGATGGCCGAGCCGATGTTGATGATCATCCCCTGGCGTTCGATCAAGGCGGGCAAGCAGAGACGGGTCAGCATCAGAGGGGCTGTGAGGTTGACCGCGAGCTGGCGAGCCAGGAGCTCGGGTAGGGCGCCGCCGAACAAGGTCGGTAAGCCGAGGCCGGCGTTGTTAATCAGCACATCGATCCCTCCGAATCGGCCGACCGACTCGGTCACGAGGCGTTGCGGCGTCGCGGGGTCGGCCAGGTCGGCCGTGACCGTCAAGATTTCCAGGCCGGCCTGGAGAGGCCGTAATTCCATGGCTAACTGCTCGAGACGATCGCCGCGTCGGGCCGTCAGCACGAGCGCGCTCGCTTTTTTTCGGCGGACGAGCTCTCGCGCCAGGGCCGCGCCCAGGCCGGCCGAGGCGCCGGTGATCAGAACCACCGGGCGAGATCGAGAAGCGGAGGCGCCCTGGTCTCTCGACATCGGCTCAGATTCCTTCGATCGGTTCGGGGTCCGTCTCGTCCAGGTCGATCGAGGCATCCCAATGATGGGTTTCTTCGAGCGGATCACGCTCGGTGTCGTTTCCCCAGCGCGGGGTGAGGCTGCCGGGGATGCCGAGCTGGTCGGCGATGCGAGCGACAACGAAGTCGATCAAGTCGTCGAGTCGCCGGGGGCGGTGATACCACCCGGGCATTGCCGGAAGGACGACGGCGCCGGCCCGCGTGACTTTCACCATGTTTTCGAGATGGATGAGCGAGAGGGGCGTTTCCCGAGGGACCAGGATCAGCTTGCGACGTTCCTTGAGATGGACGTCGGCTGCGCGCGTGATCAGGTTGGTGGACGTTCCGCCCGCGATGGAGCCGAGCGTGCTCATGCTGCACGGGATGATGATCATCCCGCCGGTCAGGAACGAGCCACTGGCGATCCCCGCGGTGAAATCCTGGTAATGATGATACACAAGGCGGCCGGCCCCGAGGTCGCCGAAGACGGAGGGATCGAACCGGTCGAGGGAGACTTCCAGGCCCAGCTCCGCTCCGAGCACCTGGGCGCCGCCGGGACTGATCGAGAAGTGGATCGTGCGGCCCGCCCGGCTGAGGACCTGCAGGAGGCGCAGCGCGTAGGGCGCGCCGCTGGCGCCTGTCATCGCGAGGACCAAGTCGTGGGGACCGGAGGAACCGGAGCGAGTCATCCGATCGGCTCCTCCGAGCCCGACGCGGGGAGCGGCGCTGGCTTGGTCCCGACGTAGAGAGTGGCGATTCCGCGGGTCAACGGGTAGTGCTCTAGCTCGGTCAACCCGCGCGCGGCCAGGAGGTCGAGCATCGCCTGGCCATCCGGAAATTCCAGGACGCTCCGGGGCAGATAGTCGTAAGCCCCGTTCTCGTTGGGAGCCAATGCCTGGCCGATCCGGGGGAGCAGATGGCGGAAGAACGCCAGATAGAGTCCGCCCAGGAACCGTCCGCGAGGACGGGAGAACTCCAGGATCGCGACCTTGCCGCCCGGCCGGGCGACGCGGATCATCTCGTCGACGCCGCGGACCGTGTCCCGGACGTTGCGCAGGCCGAAGGCCACGCTCACGACGCTGAAGGTGTCACTCGGCAACGGCAAGCGCTGGGCGTCACCCGCCACGAGCGTGATCCGACTGGCCGCCTTCGCCTTCCGGACCTTGGCATGGCCCAGGAGGAGCATCTCGCGGCAGAAGTCGGTCCCGATAATCCGAGATTGCCCCCCGCCGGCGCGGTCGTATGCCAGGGCCAGGTCGGCCGTCCCGGTGCAGCAGTCGAGCACAGGCCAACCCGGCTCGGGAGCCGCAACCCGGGTCGTGAAGGTCCGCCAGTGCCGATCGACGTTCAGGCTGAGTAGATGGTTCAGGAAGTCGTACCGTCGCGCGATCGATGCGAACATCCGCCGCACCCGCTGGTCCGACTTGTCGATCGCGGTGGACCCGCCGGCCTGGGGCGGGCCCGCCATTGATTCAGCCGCGACTGTCGTTTCGACCTGACTCGGAGCATTCATTCTGAAAACCAAGGGGTTAAAGCGGTGAGATGACGGCGCAGTGACTGTGGGTGGATCGATGGATCGTTCAGACTTGGTCAGCGACGAGCCGAGCCTTGACCCATTCCCGCTGATCAGGTCGTAGCGGCGGCTCGACCGTGACCATGTCGTAATGGACCGCGCGGTCGTAGGGACCTGCGTCGTAAGCCCGGTCGAAGGCGGCTTGGAGATCCAGTGCGACTGCTGGGTCGCCCGGCAGGAGCGGGACGGCGATCACCGGCAATTTCGACTCGAGCTTGATCGGGTAGACGAAGAAATCCGTGAATTGATCGGATCGATGGACACAAACGTGATAATCAAACGAGCCAGCCTCGGCAAGCGCCAGGTCGAGCGGGACGGCTGTCACGTGCGTGCCGGCGCGAAGCAGGTCGATCTCGATCAGGTGAACCTGCGAGAACAAGGTTTCTTGCTGTTTGGCCACGTAAACGTTGCGGCCATGGTCCCCTGGAGTCTTGTTGGACGGGCTGAGGATCTCGACAATGGCGACGACGACGTCGTCAGGCCCCTGGCGGCGATGGATCTCGAGGAAAGGCTCATGTTCCGGGTCACCCATGATCCTCCCGACTCTGACGACGACGGGCCCGCTCGTGACCGGTTCGGCAACGGCGACGCCTCCGGCGTCGGTATCGCGCCGCCTCCGGCGTGGCTTCGCGCCTCCGGATCGGACGACGTCCACGTCCGGCTCGACATGGTCCCGATGTTCCAGACCAAGCCAGACGCGCTGGCGGGACCGGGCATAGTAGGACCTGGGCAGAAGAGCTTGAAGTCCCTCCTTGATACTGAAGATCATCCCGTCATGGAGGTCTGGAAACCAGTCCGGGCTTTCGAGGTACGGGTCCATTCCAGGGAAGGGTGAGGGCATCGAGCGGCTCCTCTCCTTTGAGCGAAGATTCTCTTGTTCGATTGTTGTCCCGCCCGACCGGAGTGGTCAATCGCCTGCTGAGCAGGAACCTGACGGTGTTTGGGGTTCTGTCGGTTCCTGGGTGGTTTCTGGGGCGTGGTTCAAGAGCGGGTTACCGCTCAAAGATGGCCCCTTGCGACTTGTCGCAAGCGGCCCTGAAGTGGAGGCGGCGGGAATTGCACGCGCGGCTCATGTGACGCAACAATGGAGCGTTCTGGACGCTGCCCGTCCGCGGAAAGGCCTGAGGCCACCTTCGCTCTAGTTTGCGTCAAACGAACTTCTTTCAGCCTGATGTGCGGACACCGGGCGACTGTGATTCGAATCGCTTTCGCAGCCGGCAACGAGCATGCACGAGCTTGTGACCGAGGACAACGTGCAGGCCACGCGGCCAACAGCGGCAGTTGAACGCTCTCCGTGTTTCAGCAAATCGCGATTCTATCCGCGGATCATCAATCCGGCGAGCGTCAAATAGCATGGGCCGGCAAGAGACCAAGAACGGTGCGCGTTTGCGGCCCGATAGCGCCCAAGCCTTGCGTATCAACCGTTCGGGTCATCGAGCAATTGCTGCAAGCGAGCACCGAGCGGTGCCGGCAAGCGGGCGGGCCAGGTCGCGTCAAGAAGACCGACGCCGATCAAGTCGCGAAGGTGAGTGCGGTCCTTGTCGCGCCAGGCGATCAACTTCATCCGCACCAATGCTTCGAGGGTGGCCACTTGAAATTCGATGGCTCGTTCCGATTGTTCGATTTCGGGTAAATTGTAGTCGTCGGCCCGCCGAACTTTCTCACCGGCGTAGAGGAGATGGATTCCGCCACTCGGTTTGCCCTGCGGCCCGTCGATGAAGGTATCGATGTCGAGGAGCTCGTAATAAATAAACCCGACCGCTTCAAGACAGGCTCTTGCCGCGGGAAAGTCAGGACGCCGGATCATGATATCGACGTCGCGAGTATTGCGGACGGCATCCTCGTCAACCCGGGCGACCCACTCGGCGACGGCGTTGCCACCGGCGACGGCGTAAGGTACGCCGGCCGCGTCGAGCGCGCGGGTTGCCCTGCGCAGTCGCTCTTTGACCTTTTCCGCTGCCATGAGCGCCCTTTCCCAACCGATCGGTTCGACCGCTGCTTCTGCCATGACAAACGCTCCCTGTGACTTTTTCTATCGTAACCGAAAAACACGAGGTGTGGCGACTCGCAATCGGCGGGGCGAAGCAGGAAGCGGATCAGGGGCCGAATTTCACTAAAGAAGAAATGACAAAAGCCGAGTGGACGGTTCAATCACAACAGCAAGAGTCGAGGCGACTGGACACCGTTAGAACTTTTTCTCGCCGGCGTCCAGAGTTGGAACGCCGGGATGCGGCGGATTCTCTTAACACGATTGCGGGACATTTCCAGATGAGCCGCCCAGCCGTCTCCCAGCACCTCCGCATCCTGCTTGATGCCGGTCTCGTGACGGAGCAGCGGCATGGCCGAGAGCGCCGCTTTCGCCTCGTCCCGGCGCGGCTCGGTCCGGTGCGGGACTGGATCGCGCATTACGAGCGGTTCTGGGATGACCACCTCCAGCGTCTTCAGAAGCAGATGACGAAAGGGAGCGAAAAATGACTGAAAATATCCGAAGCGCCAAGAGCACCACCAAGCAGGCCGCGAAGAAGGCGGCCACGCGCCCCGGCCCGCGCGCGGACGAGGCGGACGGGGAAAGCGCCGTGCTCGCGAAGATCGCCGAGATGCCGGAACCGGATCGCGCCATGGGCGAGCGGCTCCATGCGATCATCAAAGCCAGCGCGCCAGCCCTCTCGCCGAGGCTCTGGTACGGGATGCCCGCGTATGCCAAGGACGGCAAGGTCGTCTGCTTCTTCCAGTCGTTTCGACGAGGAGGCGTTTTCCCTTGGTCAATCATGGCGAGCCTTTTCTTTGTCTGAGTTTACCTGGTGGCTCAGACGATCCGTCGTCTGGCTCACACGGCACAACGCTTCGTCTCTAGCCACCCGTTCCAGGTTTCCCCATCGTCCCACGCCCGAGTGTCCACGCCAACTATAGGCCAGACGTTGCGCTCATTCGGGTTGGGAAGGGTCCGCTGCGAGCGGAAACCACGGGAACCAAGCCGCCCAGGCGTACTTTCGTTTCAAGGCGTGATGATAGGCGGCACGACGACGGGCTCGCTCGCGGAGGCGTATCGCTTCCATCTTCTCGGCCTCGCTCATGGGACGATCCCGCCCGCTACAGCGTCGATCAGGTCCCCCGAGCGTGTAGTCCACGATGGTATCTGGGATAGGGGACTCCGCAATCATCTGACAAGACAACGCCTCTTTTTCATGCATCGCCGCTAGCTGATGGTAATCTTCGCGACGAATGTCCGACTCGACCGCTTGGACGGCTAGCCACCACGATAGTCCCAGGATGGCGGGGATGAAGAGAAGCGTCCGGACTCGCAACTGGTATGGACCAATTTGCCTCATGTGAGCGCCCTCGGTGGGCTTGGCCGTCAAGGGTCGTCCCTGGATCATCCATTCCACTTTCCCACCGCCGCAAAGGCCAGGTGGAGCGGCCATAAGGTCCAAAGCGTCACGAGCGGCGTCACGCTGACGGCGATAACCGACCACCAAGCCGCCAGCGGCGAGCGCCGCGGCACCGCGCCCTCCCGGGTCGCCAGAGTGGCCCAGGCCGCCCCGATGCCGCCGATGGTCGGGCCGACAATGACCAACCCAAGAAAGAAGGGAATGAAAACGTAAACATCCGGTGCAATGCATGAAGCGGCGTACAAGACGTTGATCAAGGTCGCGAAGACGCAAAAGCCGAACGCGGAGACGC
Source organism: Isosphaerales bacterium (assembly GCA_044450785.1). Lineage (GTDB taxonomy): Bacteria > Planctomycetota > Planctomycetia > Isosphaerales > Isosphaeraceae > JBIOJM01. Next base: position 10,329 of record JBIOJM010000008.1, on the reverse strand, counting down.
GCCGATAGCCTCTCAATACGAGCCACCGAGCGCCGATCAGGGCGAGGCACGGGAGCGACAACGCGATCACAATCACGGCCCAACCGGTGGGGAGGGAGAGCAGGCCGGCCACGATCGCGACCGCGATCATCAGACTCCGGATCGTGAACCGCACGTGGGGAAGTCGCATGGCCGGAACCACATGCTCAATTAAAAACTCTGATCTCTAGTTCACACGTTCTAGGCGGAAACATCGTCCCGCGCCCGTCTGTCCACGCCAACGATACTCCAGGCTTTACACATCGGGAACGCTTCTGACCTGTCTGGAGGGGTGTCAAATCAATGGAAAATCTCCAGGCTCGGCAAAGCCTGCTTTAGCCCTTTAATCCCCGCTGCGGTGACTTGTGTTCTTCCGATATCGAGATACCGAAGGCCCTTCAGCCCCTTCAAATGCACCAGCCCAGCGTCGGTAATCTTGGTCTCGTTATCGCAACGATCAACGCTCGCCGAAGCACTGGACCATGACGTGGCACCGCCATGTCCATTCATGGTCAGGTCTGCCGGAGCGCCTCGAGTTCGCACGAACTTTCACGGTCAAAGTGCCACGACCGAGCTCGGCCTCCAAAGCGGCATGGACGCCCTTCCTGGACGCGCCGATCATGATCTCCTGCTCTTTGGTCCCAAACCAGAACTCGAAGCCGCTGACGGTGACGATGGCCAGCTTCGTATCCGCCCTGACCTTGAATTCCTTGACCCTCGTCACCGGGTAACCCGCGGCCGGGTCTTCGTCCTCCTTGAATACGTGTTCGATCACCTGGATGAGCGAATGGTTTTTCGCTTCGTTGTAATCGGCGGATTTGACGACGTTATTCCCGACGACGGCTTCCTCGCTGGCCTTCTTCGATCGGACCAGCCGCGCGTCATCCTGAGCGGCCGCCTTCACCGTCTCGGACACGAAGGCACCAAGCCCGATCGCACTCGCCGCGGTCAGTAGGTCCCGCCTGGTGTCCCTGGACGAATCATTGGACATGATCGTTCTTCCTGTATGACGATCATCGAATACGCCCGAGTCAGGCGACATACCTGACTTCGCGTAGCGATCAATTCTCGCCAAAGCACTGAATCACGACGTGGCACCGCCATGCCCATTCATGGTCGTCTCTTCTCCAGAACCTGTAGTTCGCGCGAACCTTCGCGGTTAGACTGGCGCGACGGAAATCGGCTTCCAGAGCGGCATGGACGCCGAGCCTTGACGCGGCCATGATAAGCTCCTGGTCTTTGGTGCCGAACCAGAACTCGAAGCCGCTGACGGTGACGATGGCCAGCTTCGTATCCGCCCTTACCTTGAATTCCTTGACCCTCGTCACCGGGTAACCCGCGGCCGGGTCTTCGTCCTCCTTGAATACGTGTTCGATCACCTGGATGAGCGAATGGTTTTTCGCTTCATTGTAATCAGGCGACTTGGCCATGCTGCTCCCGACGACGACTTCCTCGCTGATCCTCCTCGATCGCACCATCTGTGAGTCATCTTGAGCGACCGCCTGCACGTTCCCGGTGACGAAGGCACCGAGACCGATGGCACTTGCCGCCGTGAGTAGTTCCCGCCTGGTGTCCTTTGACGAATCGCCGGGCATGGTCGATGTTCCTTTATGACGGTAATCGATTCCGCGCATGGGGTTACGGCCGATGGAAGCGGTTTTGACCGCCAGGAAGCATCATGCGGCATCAGCAAGCCTCACAACCCCTCTGGACTAAGGCTTTCCTCTGCATCCATGCAAGAGCATTCAATCCTGTCATTGCATCAGGAAGCATCACAAAGCATCAGGCCGGCATCAGCAAGAATCACCAGTTTGGTCCCGAATGCGCTACCGGTCGATGCTGACCTGGCTGTCGTCGTGGCCGCATGGCCCAGACTGTCCGAGAACGTCCGCGCCGGCATCGCGGAGATGGTTCGCGCTTCGATCAGTGGTTGATAGACTGGACGCACGGGACGAGGGAGTAGCTACCCTCGAAGGCCCGGCGCGGCGTGATGGACCCTACCTCCCATCGCGACCGCGCCCGGCCGGCCCGATTGGAGGTAGGGACCATGTCGAGCTATGCGGACCTGGGTTTGATCCATTTCGGGATACCGTGGAACGATACCAGGCTGTTGACGAGGGATCAGTGGGAGTTCGTATCGCGCCAGATTCAACGATTGAAGGGCGCCAGCAGCGCTGAAGATCGCAAGCGCGTTCTGGACGACGTGGACAAAGTCCGGAAGCAAGAGGAAGCGTTTCTCGCAACGGTTCACCCGATGTCTAAATCGGTGGTCGAGTCTTACATCAAGGTCTTGTCCTCCGTCTTCTTTCCGCCCGATGCGCCCGCCCTGCTCTCAAAGGAGCAGGTGCTCGCGGCATTCCTCCAAGCTCTGGCCAGTCTGCCATCGGAACCGCCCCCGCCGCCCCCGCGTAGCAAAGGATACAAGATAGAGGGACCATGGGAGTTTGTAACCTTCAGACCATCAAGAGGAGCGGGGGCGATGCCCGCGACCTCCCCCAAGCCGTCCAAGGCCCCGACTGACCCCCTCGAAGTAACATGCAGGGTGTTGAGGGCCAGTCAGGTTGAGCTGATTCGATTACTTGCGGATCGGGACGGGCGCGAGGCAGAGCTGAAGACCATCGTCCAAGTCTTCTACAAGAGAACGCTGGCTACCCCAAAGAACCTGGCAGTAGCGCGAAGACGCGCCGAGCGGACCAGGGAGATTCTTGAAGAGAGGTCTTGTCCGCTCAGAGTGGAGATCCACGCGAACACGGTGCGACTAATCGATGCCGACCTGACGCACGATTGACGTACAACTGACGCATTCCTGACGCATCGATCGTGCGTTAAATCTCTCAGAGCGATCAATCATCGCCTTGGGAGATCAATCTGTGAGTCACGATGCACCCCTGCTACCGCCCGTCCGCGTAATTAACGAGCGGCTGACCCAAAATCAGCGCGAGCGCCGGCGACTCCGCACCCTGCTACGCCTCGCAATCGAAGTGGGCGATGAGGAACACCAGACCGTCCGCAAGTCCCAGCCCGAGACCATCGGACGGTCCGAGGCGGTGGCGTCATGAGCGCAAAAAAGTGCCTCCAGTTGCGAGCTGGAGGCGGTGCGGATCAGGACTTCAGAGAAGCCGAGCATACCGCGCCGCCCCCCGCCCCGACAAGCGTTGAGCCCTGGCGACTGGTCACAGTTGCCGATTGGGCCGCCGCCCTCCAAGTCTCGGTTCCCACCGTAGAGCGACTTCGATCCGGCGGCCGGATTCCGCCCCCTGATCTATATCTCGGCAGAAGACTGCCGCGATGGCGTGTTCGCACGGTTCGCGCGTGGCTTGAGGGGGGCGATCAAACATGAGCGATCAGAAGCATAATCCGCTGATAAATCGCCTTTCATCCTTCACCGATAGCGCAGACGGTTTTCGGTGTAGCGCAGGAGGGGTTTTCCCGCCCGATCCCAGCCTGCTCCGCGCCGCCGCGCTGCAAGGCCGCGCCTGGGCTCGCGCCGGCTTCAACGTCCGATTGAAGCTGAAACACCACTCGTCACACTGGCCGGGTTGCCAGCGGCAACGGATGCACCTTGTTCTGGCATGCCTTCACGGAGCGAAAGGGGTGTCGTCCCATGACTAGCTTCTCCGGAATGGACGCCTACGTTTTCGCGAAGCTCTTGGCCGGCGTCGAGGTCAACGGCGAGCTGGCCGCCATGTCCGAGGGATTGCGGCCCCTCGCAACCCTCTTGGGGACGATGAAGGCACACGAGCGTCTCTGTGGCTGGCAAGCTGCTCTCGCGTCACGACCGGACCACCAGGCCGTCCGCCAGGCCGTTCTGGACGCTGATCCTTTGGGACCGGCCCCAGCTCCCGTTTTTCGCCGATCTGCTCACCTGGGAGACCTGACATCTTGCCAGAGCGCGGGTCGATTCATCTGGCCAAGCTGGATCGTGCGCGGTCACTTCACCCTGCTCTCTTCCGACCCCAAGATCGGCAAGACACACCTGGCCCTGGATCTGGCCCGCCGGCTCTGGTTCGGTCTGTCCTGGCCCGATGGTCAACCTTCGACGTTTCCAGCAGGGACCACAACCCTGTGGGTGTGTGGCGACCGCCATCAAGATGAATTGCGGGAGCGCGCCGCCGCATTCGGTTTACCTGCCGAAGCGGTTCGGCTCAACGCTCTTCCAGGCGAACCGTATGGCGGGTGGGATCTTGACAACCCGGACAACGTCAAGCTGCTCAACGACCTGGTGGCGAGTGAACATCCCGGCCTAGTCTTCATCGATACCGTCTGGCGCGCGACGAGGCGCCGCCTGAACAAAGAGGATGAGGTCAACGCCTTGATGACGCCGATCGTCTCGATCGCGCAATCGTGCGATGTGTCGATCATGGGTCTGATGCACCTGTCGAAGGATCAAGACACTCTTGGCCGCCGGCTCGAAGGTCTGGCCCGCGGCATCATGAAGATGTTCAAGCCGGACCCTGCCCAGCCCGACCGCCGCCGGCTCGAAGTGATCGGCAACTTCAAGGAGCCGCCCGCCCTTGGAGTAACGCTCCGCGATGGAGGATGCGACTTTGATTTTGAACCACCCAAGGAAGCCGCCAGGCCCCCAGGGGGACGCCCGCCCGAAAAGACCGATAAGGCGATCGCCTTTCTGATCGAGAAGCTCTCCGGAGGAGACCAGAAGGGTTGCGAGCTGATCGGGGAATGGCTGGCCCGCGGGGAGTCGAAGTCTCCCATCTTCGAGGCCAGAAGGGTAATGCAGGCAGACGGCCGCCTCGTGATTGACGATTCCAAAAAGCCCCAGATTTGGCACATGGTCAAGTCTGAGTCTAGAACGGTCCAGAACCCAGATTCAGACCATTCGAGACTCTGCCCAGATTAACAAGGTCTGAGGTCTGAAACCTCAGAACCCTAGGGGGAAGAGGTTTCAGACCTGGATTTAGACGACTGAATGGATGCTTGTTCGATGGGAATGAAAGCACCTGACACCACCTGGGAGATGACCGTCCCGAGTGGCCGGATCGAGTGGTCCGAGGTCAAGGATCGGATCGACCTGGGTATCGTCGCGACCGCCTTACTTGGTCCGGCCGTGAAGCGGTCCGGCCCGGAGTTGATCTGGATGTGTCCTTGGGACAATGACGAGAACCCTTTCCTTCAGGTCAACCCCGTGAAGCGTCTCTGGAAGTGCTGGTCTTGTGGTCAGGGAGGGGACGCCGCGGCGCTCGTCATGAAGGTTCAGGGAGTGGCATTTCCCGAAGCCGTCCGTTGGCTTGCTGAGCAGGTCGGCATCGTCACCCCGTCCACCAGGTCGGCGACGCGCCCGAGGCCCCCGGCCGCCAGCAAGTCCGCCAGGCCCCCCGCGACCCCGCCAGAGCAACCATCGGGTATCCCTCTGGCCGATGCCCTAGCGCTGGTCGAGGATGCTAGGAAACGACTCTGGACGTGCGAGGGAGTAGGCGCGCTCGAATATCTCCGCGGTCGAGGTCTCGAAGATGAGTCGATCCGCGCTGCAGGTCTCGGCTTTACCCCCGGCGTGATGATTCCCAAGAAGGATGGAACGGGAAGCTGGAAGGCGCTGGGGGTCACCGTTCCCTGGTTCGACGGGGATCGTCTGGCTCTCGTCAAGATTCGCCAGCCCAAAGGGAGAGAACCGAAATACGGTGAAGCGCTCAGGGACCGCCCCCGGCTCTTTCCGGCCCCTGCTGCGGTTCGACCCGGCCGCCCTCTGGTCGTCTGTGAGGGAGAGTTTGACTGTCTCCTCCTCCGTCAAGAGCTGGCGGACCTTGACGTCGGCGTCGTGACGATGGGGAGTGCGTCCGCCCGCCCTGGTCCGGCCGTCCTAGACGTCATGCTGGCCGCCCCCGTCTGGTATCTGGCCCTTGATGCAGACCAGGCCGGCGACAAGAACGCGAGCACATGGCCAGCCCGTGCGCGGCGAGTCAGGCCCCCGGACCCGTTCAACGATTGGACCGATCTCCACCAAGCCGGCTTCAATCTGATCCGCTACACCTGGGGACGATTGATCCGCCGGCCCATTTCCTGGGAGGAGCTGTCTGCCCAGCGGTGGGGGCCGGCGATCGGTGATTCGGCCCCCGGCATCATCAAGGGAATTCCAGCATGAGCACCAAGCCCAAGCACCTGTTCCGCGATCGTGGCCACAATACCGGCGAGATAGCCGCGCCAACGCGGCCGGATCTCTTCCAGACAGCCATGTTGTCGGTACTGATCGAGGACTGCTACGGCGCCGACTGTGTCGGTTGCGGGGCTCGCTCGGACTCGATCGGGGTATGGTCACCCAAGCGTGAATTCTTGATCCGGGAATTCGGCACCGCCGACAGCCGTTTGAAAGCCTACTTCTACCCGATCTGCTCAAAGTGTAGCGAGCGGTACAACCGAGAACCCGGGTTCCTCACGGGGATCGAGCGGAAGCTGGTGGGGGCATTGCGAGAGGAAACGACTGTGTGAGATCCGAGAGATAACTGATCCCGCAACGGACACACCATCCGTTGACCACCCAGCGTAACCGGCTTGATGAGACGGAGATTCACGAATAAGCGTTTCCTACGGGAGCATCAGAGGTAGCAATCCGCGGAGTTGAACCCGATGAAAACGAAGGCGAAACCCAAGAAGGTTGAGACACCTGAGACACCCCAGCGCGCGCGCGAGGAGCGGACACAGTGGACTCGCCGATCGACCGGCGAGCTGGTGCCGGAGTGGTACGCGCCGTTTCTCTGTGCGCTGTCCAAAACCGGTTCTGTCACACAGTCAATCTTCGCCGTGTTCAAGGCGGATAAGTCGATCTGTCCTTCCCGCGCCACCGTCTACAGGGCTCGCCAGACCGACCCCCAGTTCGCGCGTGAGTGGGATGAAATGATTGAGGTCGCAGTCGATGCGCTCGAGGTCGAGTGCCGCCGCCGCGCGCTCGAGGGGGAAGTGAGGTCGATCTTCAGGGGCGGCGTCAAGGTGGGTGAGGAGCGGGTGAAATCTGACTTTCTGCTCCTTGCTCTCTTGAAGGCGCACTGTCCGAAGTTCCGCGACCACGCAAAGGTTGAGCCTGAGGCGCAGAGAGCAGACCTCGTCAGGCATCTCCCCGCCATCCTGAAAGCATTGGGGTACGTCAAGAAAGACTCCCTGCCGCCGCCCAGTACCGCGGACGTGTTCAGATCCCGGAACGGCGACGGGACTCAGAACGGTTTTCATCACTGACCATTCTTTTCAAGGAGATCAGACAACATGCCAGATCCAGGCAGTCCAGGCAGTCGCGAAGATCGCTGGCCAGAGTTCACGACTCGCATTCCGAAAATCGATGTTCCTACCACGATCGATCGCACAGAAGGCCGGCGCGCTCGCGTGGGGCCTCCGATCGAAGTTCAGGGACCTTTCACTCCCCAGAACGTCCCGTTTTATGACGGGATCGACAGAGGGAAGACTGAGATCAGGAAAAGGGGCGTGAACGCGGAGACATCGTCATGAATCGCTACAGCACGCGACCGCCATACCAGAGAGGCCGTCCGTCCGGCGAACCGAGCTTGCCACCTCTGGGTGGGCGGCCGTTCTCTGCTGCTCAAGCTGAGCTTGTGGGCGCCGTTCGCAAGGCGTTCGATCAAGGGCTGCGCCGGCTTCAGGGGCAGGCCAGGCGGACGGGCGCGTCTCTCCCCCCTCTGGGCGGCCGGTCGTATGCAGACGTCGAAGCGGAGCTGCTGGGGGCGATCCGCGGGGCGTTTGGTGTGTTCCCACCGATGCCGGACATCCGCAAGCTATCGATGGTGGACGCGAAGAAAGCTATCGCGCTCTACAAAAGAGAGGGCGAAAGGTTCTTCGCACGGCGCAAGGCGCTCGGTTTCTGACACGTCCACGACTTAACCACGTGAGGCAAACGTAGGCCAGAAAGGCGGATCTCATGTATTACCGAATGCAACGAAACGATGGTTCATCGGTCGGCGCGGAATCGATCGAGGCCATCGTGGCGGACGTTGACGGCGACGACGTGGCGCGCGGCTTGGGAGAATCTTACGTCGTGACGGAACACGAGACCCAATCCGACACCGAGGGGCGACGGCTGGGGCGCGTGCACAAATTCGACGTCGGCCGGGGGATGTCGAAATTCGTGCCCGATCGCTCGCCGGTCGAGGCTTGACCGGAGGAACCACGCCAGCCCCGCCGCTCACACGCGGCGCCTGTAACCTCGAGGGCGTGGGAGGAAAACCCGCGGGGCTGGCGCTTTCAGAGGATCTATGATCCGTTGGCCGATGGACGCAACCATCGGCCGGCAACGAGTTGTGACCGAAAGCGCTTTCAGAGGGAGCGGATTGAGGAGCGATCCCGCGTAGGGGAGTCACTTCCCAGCGCTCTTCCTCTTGGCCGCCGACTGGCTTCGACGCGCCATCTCCTCTTGCTCCATCTTGGCCAGAGCGGGGCGAAGAATGTCTGCCATGAGATCAGTCATCGTCCCGCCGCGAAACGCGGACACGATCCGAGCTGATTCGAGCACATCCATCGGCAGCTTGACGGACATCGTTTTAGGCTTCTCATCAGCCATTGGTAGGTCCAGTATCGCGGTGGGCATTTCGACTGTTCTCCGATCGAGCAAGGGTAGCACAAAACCGCCAAGTCATCCACCCGCCATCTTGATGTTCACCACCCGATAGGTCAAGGGGAAAAACCGACTGAGTAGTATTGACTACCGTAGTAAAGGGAGCGCATACTACTGGTGTCGGGTCGAATGGTTCGACCCGGCGAGAACCGCGAAACGAAAGGCAGAGCAACATGGCTTCGGTTTTCAAGGCGACACCTGGCGCGAAAAAGTATACGATCACGTGGCGCGACGAGAACGGCCGGCGCCGCAAGAAAACCGGCGCGACGGACAAGGGGGTTTCGCAGCGGATCGCCAACGAGCTAGAGAACCGCGTTGCTTTGCGTCGTGAGGGGCTGATCGACACCAAGGACGAAGCGTACCGAGACCATGAGGCCAAGCCTCTGGTGGAGCACCTGAGAGACTATGAAGCCGCCCTGGTGGGCAACGGAGGAAGCAAGAAATATCCCACGATGACCACCCACCGAATTGAAAGAGTTCTCGGCTTGGCCAAGGTCAAGCGGATCTCAGAGCTGTCACTCTCCAAAGCCATGAGCGCTATCGCGTCACTTCGGGCAGGAGAGGACATGGGCGCCGAGACCGTCAATCACCACATCCGCGCCGTCAAGGGGTTCGCTCGCTGGCTCTGGCGCGACGGACGCGCACGGGAACACTACCTGGCTCACCTGGCCACCTCGAGCGCCGCGGCCGATCTCCGGCATGTTCGTCGAGCCCTGACACCAGAGGAAGCCGCCCGGGTCGTTCAGGCAGCAGCCTCCGGCCCTGATGCCTTCATGCAGACCGGACCGGACCGCGCCGTTCTGTACCATCTCGCCCTGGGAACCGGGTTCCGTGCGGAAGAGTTGCGGACCTTGACCCCCGAGCGGTTCAACCTCGAATCCGACCCTCCCACCGTAACGGCTCGCGCCTGCTACACGAAGAACGGGAAGGAAGCCGTTCAACCTTTGGCTCGATCGCTGGCGGATCGTCTCCGCCCCTGGCTCGCCCTACGACCCCCTGGAAGGCCCTTGTTCGGGAAGCTGACCGTTCGTACGGCCGAAATGCTGCGCGTCGATCTGGAAGCCGCCGGCATCCCCTACGAGACCGATTCGGGAGTCGTGGACTTCCACAGCCTCCGAGGCTGCTACATCTCGAACCTCGTCTCCTCCGGCGCTTCGGTGAAGACCTGTCAAACCCTCGCCCGGCACTCGAGCCCCAGCTTGACCATCGGCATCTACGCCAAGGCGTCGCTCCACGACATCAGCGGCGCCGTCGAGGCCCTGCCCGATCTCACTCCCAGCGAACCGGTCCGGGAGGTTCTGGCTGCTACTGGGACCGATGGTGGCGCTACCAACCCCTCCGGCGCTACCGACCCCTTGGTTGTGTTGACGCAAGATGATGCACAGCAAGAGGTTTACGCAATCCGAGCAGAGGAATCCGATTCTGCTGAAGGTCGCGACACTCACCCGACGTCGGGTGAGGGAAGCGCTATTAGAGATCATGGCATAAGGCTTTGCAAGTCGTCGCCGACGCACGAGGCAGCTTCGTGGAGACGACAAGCGAGCTGTCCGGCGAGAACACTGTCCGCGCCAACTATAAACCATCCATGACAGCAATCGGCGCTCATGTCATCGACGCCGCGCAAGGGCATCGAAAAGCTGATCAGAAGATATCGCGTCCTCGGAGCTGGACAAAGGCTGCCATCGCGACCCTATTCTATCGCACCGCGGCACCGGTTTTTACTACCTCGTCGCTTCCGATTT
>JBIOJM010000007.1:0-69942 GCA_044450785.1 Isosphaerales bacterium | reverse complement strand
TGTTAAGCCGGAGTTCCTGGCGATCATCGGCCTACCGCTACTCGCCCGTTCGCTAGCGGAGCATAGATTGAGTCATGGCAACCAGGACATCGACTTGGCCGGTATTATGTTTAATGACGCTGATCCACAACACGTCAAGACCGAGCATAACAAAGCAAGACGTGACGTTCGCGCCCTTGCTCAAGAGCATGGTTGGCGGGTGTTCAGTAACGAGGCTAGGCACTCGGATTCGTACGCCGCAGGCGCGAGAGCAGGGAAACCGATTTTTGGCACGAGATACGCACGACGTTACGTTCAGGCCGAATTCAAGATGGTCGGGGATGAGTTCCTACGGAGCGTGGGACTGATATGAACAGCAAAGTGCGAGAGGCGGTGCTGCGCATCCGCATGCTGACCGAGGAATTCTCACCCGAAGAACTCGCAGAGGCTGTCGGCCTCCTTGATGGGCAGGAGAAAGACTCATTCTCCTCACTCTGGCGAAAGAAGTCGGTCAAGAAACGAGTATCATCCCGGCGTCTTGGCAAGGCCGAGTCCAGTAAGAAGAAGGGGGAGACGCGAGCGCTGCGAGAACTGAAACTAACTGATGGCGAGAAATATCAGGTGCTTCGGGAGTTTGAGACTTCGATCCGGGATGGGAAGCTGCTGAAGACGTTGGACGACTTTCGGTCGTTCGGCAACATCCTGAGTAAAGAGTTCGGGACTGTCAAATCCGTAAAGGACGCGCTGCCTCACCTCATGGCCTTGCTCGTAAGGATGGATTTGGACAGCGTGCGCGCTGCAATCGCTAAGGTTCCCATGAGGCACGGCGAGGAGGAAAATGCCTTCCGCCGATTGGCGAACCAAATCATTTCGGGTCGCGCTAACAACGCCTCCGGAGCTTAGAGCAGAGACGGATTATCCAACCAAGACGCTTGACAACCAGGGAAATGATCGTAGTCTACGACTCTGAGAGGGTGTGAATACATCGAGTGGATCTGACACACCCAGTGAAGGTGATCCGCTCGGGCGTGGTAACGACCTCCCTTCGGGCCCTGCGAAACGCAGAGGATCGAAGGCGCAGCCAGGATGAGAGCCACCCACCTCAACTCGGATGAGGGCGCCATGGAACGACGCATCCTCGTGGTGGATGACAGTGAGCTGATCTGCCAGCAGCTTTCGCAGCTCCTTGCCGATCCTGACCGGCAGATCACGATTGCCACCGACGGCACGGCCGCCCTCGAATGGTTGGTGGAGCACCCCTGCTCGCTCGTGTTGACCGACCTGCGCCTGCCGGGGATCAGCGGCCTGGATTTGATCAGGGAGATTCGCGACCGGGAACTCCCCGTGACGATCATTGTCATGACCGGGTTCGCGACGGTGGAGTCGGCGGTCGAGGCGATGAAGCTCGGCGCCTACGACTTGATCCAGAAGCCGATCGACACCATTCGCCTCGAGGTCCTCGTGAACCTGGCCCTCGAGGATCGCCGGCTCATCGACGAGGTCGCCGATCTCCGGCAGCGGCTCCAGCGGAAGCATGCCTACCATAACCTACTTGGTCGCAGCGCGGGCATGACCGAGGTCTTCGAGCGGGTTGCGCGGGTCGCGTCGTCGTCCTGCACGGTCCTGGTGACCGGCGAGACGGGCACGGGGAAGGAGCTGGTGGCCCAGGCAATCCATTTCAGCGATGTCACCCGGCGCGGTCCGCTGGTGGCGGTCAATTGTGCGGCGCTACCCGAGCATTTGCTCGAGAGCGAGCTTTTTGGACACGAGCGCGGGTCGTTCACCGGGGCCGATCGCCAAAAGAAAGGGCGGTTCGAGCTGGCCCAGGGGGGCTCGCTCTTTCTCGATGAGATCGGCGAGATGCCGCTGGGCATGCAGGCCAAGCTGCTGCGGGTACTCCAGGATGGGCGGTTCGAACGAGTCGGCGGCACCGACTCCATCCAGACCGACTGCCGCGTGATCGCCGCCACAAACCTCAATCTCGCCGAGGCGGTGGCCCGCGGCCGGTTCCGCGAAGACCTGTTCTACCGGCTCAACGTCTTCTCGATCGATATGCCGCCGTTGCGCAAGCGGCTGGAAGACATCCCGCTCCTCGTCAATCATTTCCTCGACAAGCTGGCGGAGCGGGACCTTCCTGTCAAGACGTTCTCACGACTCGCCCTCTCACGGCTCATGACGTACGACTGGCCCGGAAACGTGCGGGAGCTCGAGCACGTCATCGAGCAGGCGACGGTCACGACCCAAGGCCCGATGATCGAGCCCGAGAACCTGCCGCCTCAAATCGTCGCCCGCCATGACGAGCCGTTCAATCTTGACTTCGACCACCGCCGCCCGCTTCCCGAGATCACAGCCGAATTCACCAGCCGGATCGAGCGTGCCTATCTCCAGCACGTCCTCGAAAAACACCGGGGCCGAGTCGAGCTATGTGCACGGCACTGCGGGCTCTCCCGGCGCAGCATCAGCGAGAAGCTCCGCCGCTACCAGATCGACAAACGCGACTACAAGACCCACTCCGCACGGCGGCGACAGCTTGCCCTGGCGAATGAGTAGGCGAGGCTCCGACACAGCCCCTCGCGCGCCCGGCGAAGACATTTCGAATCACGTAGGACGCTAAGGAACAGGCCCGAAATAACTTCCCGACTTCGTATTTGTGTGCCACTGGCTATGCCAGTGTCCCCGTGCTTGGACGGGCACTGGCAGAGCCAGTGGCACCCGGAAAACCAGAGAAGCTAAATCGGTAACTTATTTCCGACCTGTTTCTAAGCCCCCGAGTCTTCCAGTGCGCGGGTATTACCGATAGAATTCAATTGCGGTCGTTTGCCCGTCCGTCGCTCTGTCGACATCGGAGCCGTCGCCATGCTCGGACTGCTTCTCGTCTCTTCGACTCTTGTGGCCTTTCAGGATGCGGGCCCTCCGCAGTCCCGGGACGAGCAAAAAACGACGCCGAAGGCGGCGGTCGACGTCGACCCGGGCCAGGTGCTGGCGGAATACAACGCACTGAGAGAGAAGGCCCGGTCGACAGCCGCCGCGCAGTGGAGACTGGGTCTATGGTGTGAGGAGCATGGGCTGAAGGATCAGGCTTACGTCCATTTCGCGGAGGTCGTGCGTCTGGATCCGAAGCGCGACGCGGCTTGGCGGAAGCTGGGCCTCAAGAAGTACGGCGGCCGGTGGGCGACCGAGAAGCAGATCGCCGAGGACAACGAGCAGAAGAAGGCCGACAAGGTCTGGGCGCCGCGGCTGAGGAAGGTGCACAAGGACATCCACGGGACCAACGGGGCCAAGAAACGGGATATTGCTCAGGCCGCGATCAAGGAGATCTCGGACCCGAGGGCCGTCCTGTCGGTTTACCGCGAGTTCGGCGGCGGGGGCCAGCTCGACCAGAAGATTCTGATCCAGGTCCTCGGCGAGATCGACAAACCGGTCTCCTCAAAGGTCCTGGCCCTGCTCGCCGTCTACGGCCGTACGCCCGAGGTCCGAGGGCGGGCGACCGAGATCCTCCGCCTGCGCCCGGCCCACGATTACCTCGACCTGCTGGTCGGCATGATGATCGACCCCTTCAAGTACGAGGTGAGACCCGTCGGCGGCCCTGGGTCGCCGGGCGTCCTGTTCGTCGAGGGCGAGCGGTTCAACGTGAGCCGGTTTTACGCGCCACCGCCTCCGCCGAACGTCACTCCGCAACCCGGCGACACCATCATCTACGATCAATCCGGCATGCCGGTCATTGCCCGCCCCACGGGAAGGGTCGGCGTCAGCATGACGCGCGATGTCCGGGGTTCGAAGATCCTGGTGAAGGAAACGGATACCGAGGAGTATGCTCAGATCTCCCCATTCGAACTCATGGTCGAGGCCCAGAGGGGTGCCGTCATGGCGGAGGCCCAGCTCGAGCGGGACGTGGCGCTCATCAAGGGGACCAACGCCGACCGCAAGCGGTTCAACGACCTGGTCATGGCCGTCGCCAAGGCCGCCACCGGGAAAGACCACGGCAAGACACCCAAGGAATGGCGTGAGGCCGTCGCCGGGGGGAACAACCTCAGCACACAAGCGTCCCGGACCCCAGACAAGCCGACATACGGCGAGTCGGTGCCCCTGGCGTACAACCCCGCATTCGAGCCGGCCGGCTATACAAGCCTGTCCAGAACAAGGGTCTTCGTCATTGAACGGCTTGTGGACACCTGACCGGAGCTACACCGTTAGCTTCCGGTCCGGAAGCCTCCACCCCTCGAGAAGCGTAGTGATCCAGTCCGTTCCCGTTCCACTGGCGGATCGTCGTTTCGAACAACCGTGAGTCACTCGCCCGGGGGCAAACCTGTTCGTCGTCAAGTCCTCCGCTCCAGCCGGCGAGCGTTACCCTGCCGGATGGCCTCGGCTTGTTCGGGCGTCAACACCGACTCCTTGAGCTTGAGGTGGGCCGCTTCGGCGTAATAGAACGGTGCATGGGAGCCGAAAAGGAGGCGATCCGGTCCGACCTGCGCAACCAGCCGAGCAAGACCGGCTGCCCCTTCCAGCATCGCGATATCGCTCCAGATCCCTGGAACCGTAAGGAGTCGTTTGAGGGGCTGCCCGCGGAGGTTGCCCAGGGCGTTGAGCAGAACGACCGAGGGCCGAAGTGGGTGGGCCAGCAAGCCCGCAAGTGGGGCCGGATCGGTCGTCGGCAGGTCCTTGAGTAGTGGGTGCAGGGTCCGCTCGTCCTCCATCTTCAAAGCGATCTGGACGATCAGCCCGCGCCGGGCGGCCTCGCCGAGCAGGCCGGCGAAGGCGGGATGGTCGAGCGCGTAGCCGTGGTAGTTTGGATGGAGACGGATCCCGGGCATCTGGTGCGATTCGTGGCAGCGTCGCAGGTCTTCGCGCCAGTCGGGCAAGAGCGGGTTGATCGCACCGAAGGGTCGCAATAAGCCCGCGCCGTGCGCGCGACACGTCTCCACGAGGCGCGCGTTCACGGCAGCAAAATCGCGGTGCAAGAGCGCATCCAGGCTACCTGCCCACGCCTCCGTCACACCCAGACGCCTGAGCCGGCGTACCAGGGCCTCCGGTTCGTCGTCGGGGAGCCGGCGGAACGGCCAGCGAGAGAGCCAGACGTTGACATCGATCATGGCTTGACCCCCTTGGCGTCGAGGATCGGCGTCAGCAGGCGCCGCAGGTTTTCGCCGAGGATGAGCCGGCGGTCCGTCTCGGCGATATCGGCCCCGAGCACCTTGGCGAGCTGCGATGCGAAGCTGCGGCCAGGCACGTCGCTGCCGTAGAGGATCCGTCGCGGGCCGAGCTCGCGCACCGCCATCTCGACGAAGCCGGCCGTCGGGTCGGATCCGGCCAGATCGATTGCGACGTTCGGCAGGTGGCGCACCACCCGGATTCCCAGCTCCCATTGCCCGCCGGTGTGACCGCAGATGATCGACGCCTTGGGATGCCGCGCCGCCAGCGCGGCCACGTCCGTCGGCGTCGATTCGCCCGGCTCGTTGCCCCGTGCCTTGATCCAGGTGTGCTGAAACACGACCGCCTTCAACTCCGTTGCGCGGCGGACCAGTGCGTCGGCCTCGGGACAGTCGCATCGCGCCGCGACCCAGAGCTTCAGGCCGACCATCGGCCCGTCGCGCACGCATCGATCGATCTCGCCGAGGCTCGCCTCGACATGCTTGGGGTTGACATAGACGAACCCGAACGCGCGGTGGTGCCAGTGGCTGAGCGCCTGGAGCACCTGGTCATTCTGGCGGCGCAGCTCCTCCGGCCTTGGGTCGACGACCGTCCGATCGCCCATGTAGATGACCAGCCGATCGATCCCCATCCGGTCGGCAAGCCCGATGAGCCGGGCCATCGACTCATCGGGCGTCCGCCCGCCAAGGCCGCCCGTCAGATGGCAGTGGAGGTCCCAGATCATCATGACTAATCCTGAACTCTCAACAGGAACGCGATCAAGTCCGACATCTCACCTGGCGGGACCGATCGCTCGAGTCCCTCGGGCATCAGCGACTTGCCGGTGCTGGCGATCTCGTCGACATTGTGGCGGAGGATCGTCTGCTCGGCCCCCTCCCTGCCCCGGAGGGTGAGACTGACGGGTGTTTCGGCGGCGACCAGGCCGGTCACGACGCGGCCGTCGTCCAGGGCGACGGCGTATTCCAGGAACTCGGGCGAGACCTCGCGATTCGGGTCCAGGATGCTCACCAGGATCTCCTCGGGCGTCTTGCGGCGCATGCCCGCAAGGTTCGGGCCGACCGCGTGGCCCCGTTCGCCGAGCTTGTGGCAGGCCACGCATTCACGGTCGAAGATCGATCGGCCGCGGTCGGGGTCGCCGGGCCGATCGAGCACGCTCCGGTAACTCGCCAGCGCCGAGACTCGAGGCCCGGGGGCCTCGCCATCGAGCAGGGTCTGGGCCCGCTTGCGGATCGCTGGGTCGCGGTCTTTTAACAAGAGCGTTCGGCGGGTTGGCGGGATCTCGCCCGGCGGGACCAACCCGGACCCGACCGCATCCAGCAAAGGACCAACCCAGGCACGACGGCCGAGCAAGAGCCCGATGACTTCCGCGCGGATCGCCGGCGTGTACCCCTTCCAGGGCTTGAGCAGGATGACGGCGACCTCGGGCCGATCGAAGCCGGCGAGCGCCCGTAGGGCGGCGGCCTGGACCGCGGGCGGCTGGCGCGAAGCCAGCAGGCCGGGCAGGATCGCCACCGCCCGATCGGCATCGCCCTGGCCGAGCAGCGCGATGGCCCGCGCACGCCGATCGGGAGGTGCGGATTCGTCCACGACCAGTGACGCGGAGGCGGCGTGGAGGCGATCGAGCCAGGCGACGGCAGTCCGGGGCAGGTCCGCCCCGAGGTCCGACAGCTTCCGGCCGGAGCGGGCGAGCCCCTCACCGAGTCCGAGTGCCACGTCGCGGCCCGCTTCGTCCGGGCCTGGGGCGGCGACCGCTGCCAACACGCGGCCGGCCTCGCCGGGCCGGCCGCGCGCACCGATGACCACCGCGAGCGGTCGCAACAGCGCGATTCCGCCCGCACTCCCGGCGAAACCGCCGTCGCGCCACAGCCGTTCGAACAGGCCGGCCGGGTCGGCCGTGGCCGAGCTGAGCACGGCGGTCCGCACCCACGGGTCAGCCGCGTCGTGCCGCGCGATCGTGGCGAGACCCTCCAGCGCAATGTCGCCTGGGACCTCGCCGAGAGTGAAAGCAAGCTGGAACCGGACGCGCGCGTTCGGGTCATCGGCGAGCCCAGCAACCTCGGCGCGCAAGCCTGGCAAACGTGCCAGCAACGGCTCGGCCAGCAGAACGGCATGCTCGCGGACCTGGGGCGAGTCGTCTGCCAGGGCCGCGAGAAGGTCAGACGCCTCGAGCGCCCCCAGGCCGCCCAACGCATACAGCGCGTGGAGCCGCCCGCGCGGCTCCTTTCCCGCGCGGAGGAGTTGCTTCAGCAGGGTCACGGCGGCTGCGTCCCCACGCTCGTGCAATAGACGGTGGGCCGTCTCACGGTGCCAGCCGTTGGGATGCTCCAGAAGCTGGACCAGCTCCGGAGTGCCGGCCTGGCTCAGCCGGGGCGTGGGCCGCCGGCGGAACTCCGGTGGCGTCAGCCGGTAGATCCGGCCGCGGTCCGCCCCGCTCCGCAGATCGAGCCCCGCGCGGATGTCGTCGGGGATCGACCACGGGTGCTCGATCGTCTCGCGGTACATGTCGAGCACGGTCAGCGTGCCGTCGGGCGCGTTGACGAAATTGACCGGCCGGAACCAAGGATCGGTCGAGGCGACGAACTCGACGCCCGGGTCGGCTCTGCTGGCGCGGAACGTTGCCCCATCGGGCTCGAGAATCATCCGGTGGATCAGGTTGTTGGCAACCTCGCCCAGGAACAGGTTACCGCGGTAGGGCCGCGGATAGGCATCCCCGCGGTAGACGGTCAGGCCGCTCGACGACGTGAGGAAGCCCGCACCGACCAGCTCGCTCCGCGGCATCACCTTTCCCACGGCGGTCCAGCGCCGGGCCCGCAACTCGCGCCACGGCTCAGGCGGGCTGATCCGGAAGAGCTTGATCGTGTCGCCGAACTCGGCTGCGTCGTGCAAGGCGCGGGGGGTCGGAAGAAAGGGGTTGCGCGCCAGGTAGCGCGCCGGCAGGACGACGTGCTGGGCCGGGTTGCGGATATCGCAGAGGAAGCGGTTTCCCCAGTCGTCGAACGTGTTGCCGAACCGCGCACCGCCGGAGATCGCCTCGAACGCGCCGGAGGACGGGTCGAACCGGAAGTCGCGCCGGAGCAGGTCCACCGCCGCCAGGTCGGCCTCCCCGCGGCCGGCCGGGCGGACCCGGCCTCCATTGCTCGACCCCGCGCCGTAGATCTTGTGGTCCAGACCCCACTGGAGGTTATTCATGACGGCCTGGACATTGAATTTGCGGAACCCGGTGAAGACACGCCGCCGCTCGTCGGCCCGATGGTCGCCATCGTTGTCGCGGAGGTACCAGATATCCGGGGTCGCGGCGACGAATACGCCTCCTTTCCAGATCGCGACGCCAGTCGGCCAGGAGAGCTTGTCGGCGAAGACATGGCCCTCGTCGAAGACGCCGTCGTCGTTGCGGTCGATCAGCAGCCGGACGCGGCCGATCGGCGGGTCGCCGACGTTTTCGGCGTACGGCCTGTCGTTGGCTGGATCCACATGAGGATAGTCCGTCATCTCGACGACGTAGAGCCGGCCATCCTCGTCGTAGGCCGCCGCGACCGGATCCATGACCTTCGGCTCGGTGGCGAGCAGCTCAAGCCGGAAACCGCCCTGGACCCGGAACGACTTGGCGGCCTCCGCCGGCTCCCGCGGCGCCGTCCGCGGCAACGGCTCGCCGGGCCCGGCACCGGCCATGGTCATCAGGGCAAGAAACCGCAAAGGACGGACGTTCATCGAATGGCTTCCTTGAGAGGGGACCAGCCCTGTCGATTGCCACGGACTAAGAGGAATCGCCTTTGACCCGAGCGACCGACGCCCGAACAGCCTTGACTAACAGGCCCGTATCCAGTGTCTGGCTATGAGCAAACTTCAGATGCCTCATCCGTTTCCCTGTACCCTCAAGCTGCGGAACAACGTCGAGAAGCTCGACACCATTGTAGAACTGCAGATTCGTGTACTCTTTATGAGGAACAATAGTGATGACGCCCATCGACCGGGTAAAGCCTGTCATGCCCGGAACCGAAAACGAAACGTATCCCCACGAGCTGATGGATTCTTGAAGGGATGGCTCAGCATTCATGACCGCGCTCCGGAGGGCGACCGCCATGTCGCGCTGTTCTCGTGGGAGGGATTCGAGATAAGCCTTGATTTCAGGTGACATTTTGTCTCCTGGGTAGAAGAGCCGAGAGGACCATACGCGTGTGACCGCGG
The DNA here is from genome assembly GCA_044450785.1 of Isosphaerales bacterium. Classification (GTDB taxonomy): domain Bacteria; phylum Planctomycetota; class Planctomycetia; order Isosphaerales; family Isosphaeraceae; genus JBIOJM01. The sequence continues at coordinate 60,630 of JBIOJM010000007.1, read as the reverse complement.
CGCCCGGTCAGAAATCGAGATTCGTGCTTTTTCTCTGATGGCGCAGCGCCGGCCACTCGGCAAAGGCGAGCACGTAGAGCAGGACCAGATTAAAAAGGGGCACCACGATCAACAGTCCCAGCGCGGCTGGAAACCCGGCTCGCGAGCAAATCCGGCACGCTGGCCAGATGATGAACACAAGGGACGCCAGGATCACCAAAATCTCGACGGGCCCCACGTTAAAGTACATGCCGATCCTCCATTCTCGAAGACAGAGAGCCGTCGGACGTGCGGAACCCGACGACGACAAGATACTCGGCTTCTCGACGAATTGCTCTCAAAAAGCAGAATCGCCAGCTTGCCGATCCGGGGACGCAGTGCCATTCTGCTTTGTGTTTCTCAAGATCGCAATCTTCCCGGCTTCCACCAGAGCCCTCATTTCGTACGCAGGGAAAGAGTGGATCGATGATACGACCCGTGTTGACGAAACGTCGCGTTTTGGTGACTCTTCTCCTCTTCCTCGGCCTGGTCTTGGCCTCGTCGCCTATCTCCTGCTCGAGAAAGGAATCACCGTGGCGGAGCTACTCGAAAAGGACTTTGATGCGGCCGACTTGGAACGGGAGCTTGGGGCCTCGCCGGCATCGCCGCCGTGATCCGGCTCGAACCGAAGCGGGTCCATAGCGAACTTTGACAAGGTTAGCCATCATCGGATACGCTAAGAAGAGGCAGATTCGAGATTTGTCCCTTTAAAGAGGTAGGTCCGATGAACGTTTCACTCACACCCGAGCTTGAACAACTGATTCACACGAAGGTTCAGAGCGGGCTTTATCTCTCTGCGAGCGAGGTCGTCCGCGAAGCACTCCGGCTGCTTGAAGAGCGAGACAAGTTCCGGGCGATGAGATTCGAGGAACTTCGACGAGAAATTCAAATCGGTATCGGCCAGGCCGACCGCGGGGAATTGCTCGACGGGCCTGAAGTCTTCGAGAAGCTTCGGGCGAAGGTTCGCACCAAGAGCGGGAACGGCCGCAACAAATGAAATAATCAAACGTCAACGAGCTAGAAACCAGCGATTGAGACACGATCTGAAGCGGCATGGCTCGCTCGCGCAACTGATACTAACCCGACGCGCGAGTTTTGAAGTTGCGCATTTTGGATTTCGCCCCGTAGGGGCCGTAACATATCAGCCCAGGGCAACGCCCTGGGAAGAACGAACGACAAGAATCAGCAGAGCCCTGAAAGGGCGTGACAAGAACCGGCTCCCTACCTCGATGGAACGTGAAGCGCGGTACCGCTGGGGTAACACGCTGTTCGGCCCTTTCAGGGCACGGGTCATTACGCTGTCCAGTTCCCAGGGCGTTGCCCTGGGCTGGCATGTCGGTGCCCCTTCGGGGCGAAACCAAAGAAAAGCGCAACATCAAAACGCGCAAGCGAGGTGCGGTTCGCGCGAGACCAAACGCTCTCCGGATATGTCCGGAGAGCGTTCCTCGCTTGCGCGTCGGGTCGGTGTGAGCACTGCCGTTCCCGGCCTATACGACCGCGAATGGACGGCTTGCAGTTTCTCCGTTGCCCATCGGGATTCTATACCGCTCGCGGCGGGGATTGACACCAACCCGAAGCGTGAGCGAGGGCCGCAAACCCAGACCTCGCTTACGCTTCGGGTTAGTTTGGAATGTCTCATTTCCGCCCGCAAGCGGTATAGCCTGCCGTCGGGCCGTTGAACACGAGTGGGATCGGACCGTTCACAGGCTTGTGAACGATCCGGCTTCGCCCGCGTCCGTTCAGTCCTTCCGTCCGAGTGCCTTGGCGACCGCCTGCTTGATCCCGTCGCCCTGGAGATCCCGGGCGACGAGCCGGCCGTCGGGCCCGATCAGAATGACCTGGGGTGGGTGGCGCATACCGAAAGCGGCCGCGACGGGGTCTGCGTCGCTCCGGCCGAGGTAGCGCTGTTCCCACGCCAGGCCGCGGTGGGTGGCATAGCGTCTCGCGGTATCGGGCTCAATATCCTGGCTCAAGCCGATCATGACCAAGCCCGGCTCGCGGCCGAAGGCCTCGTACGTCGCTTTGAGGTGAGGGATGTCGTCCAGATTCCGATACGTCGCCCAGAATGCCAGAAGCACGAATCGCCCCCTCAGTGCCTGCAGATCGAGCGGGCGTCCGTCGGCAGCCTTGGGCGTGAGCGCCGGTGCCGCATCTCCGACTTTGAGCTCGCGGACGGGAAAGACCGCCAGTGGTACCGCGCCGATGTCGAGTGGTAGGTCGCTGCGACCGCCCGGAATCTCGGGAACGATTACATCAGCCCGAGCGAAGGCGAGCCGGCTCGAATGGTCGCCGCTGGAGCGCCGGTCGAACGGGAGCAAGAGCGCGTAGCGGCCGGCGGGTACGTCTTCGATCCGAAAGGAGCCGTCGGGATGGACAACGACGGCGTACTGACGCTCCTCGCCGAGAGAGGACCGCCCTTCGGGCGTCTTGCGGTAGGCGTCGTACCACGCCGACTTCTGCTCGTCGGTGAAGTCGGGGAAGTCATCCGGAGTCGGTGGTTTCGGTCGCGGGGTCGATAGCCGTCGGCCTCGATCCGAATCGAGCGGCGGAGGCCCTGGTCGGGAAACAAGCCGTCTTTCAAGTCGAACTTACCGCCCGCGAATGTCGTGGCGCTCGGCTCACCTCGAAGCCACTCCGGACGACTTCCTGGGCGATCCGGGCCCCAGCCGGGAACGAGGACGAATCGCTGGATTGGATGGCCAGTCTCGGCATCGGTGACCGTGCCGTGAAGGTGTTGCGGGCGGTGCAAGGCGATCGTGACCTCGCCCGAGCCCGCTTCGACCCCGCGCCCCATCGCTTGGCTGAAAGGGGGCTTGAAGGCGTCAAGGAGGATCGTGCCGAAGGCCGGGGCGTCGGGCCACTCGAACCGGCCGTTCTCGTCGGTCTCGGCCTCCCAATCGAGTGGGCCGTTGCCGAGGCCTTGGGTGGACGAGACGACCGCTCCCGCCACGGTCCTGCCCTGTGCGTCGACCACATGGCCACGGAGCGGCCGGCGCGGCGCGAGCTGGACGACCTGGGGCGGGGTCGTCGGTGTGATCTTGACCCGCCGCACGGCCGAGGCGAAGCCCTGCGCCTGGACAGTCAGCATCGTCTCGGAAAACTTCAGGTCGAGGAAGCGGCCGGTGTGGAACCGGCCGTTCTGATCGGTCTTGACCCGCGTAAGCATCCCAACTCTGTGCTGTTGCACCACCACGACCGTAGCCTCCGCGACCGGACCGCCGTCGGGGCTGAGCACGGTGCCGGCAAGTGAAACGCCGGGCTCCATCACTTGCACGCTCGTGAGCGCACGGGCCTGCTCGGCCGAGATGAGCTGCTCGACAGTGACGTGGTCAGGATGCGCCAATTCAACATCGAGCCTGACGCCGGGGCCGGTGGAGGCGGGGAGGGCCTCGGATCGCCAGCGTCCCTCGGCGTCGGTGATCGCGGCGGCGACTTCGGCTCCCGTACTGACGTAAGCATTGGGACGGCCACGCGGAGTGGGCGCGTTGACCTTGAGGAGAACCCGGGCTCCCGCGATCGGCCGGCCTTGATCGTCGCGGACAGTGCCGCCGATCGGCACCCCATGCTCGAGCGCCAGGGTGTAATTCTCAGGAATCTCAGGCGCGAGCCAGCGCAGCTCGATCGGCGCGAAGCCGGGGTGCGCAGTCACGACGATGAAGTAGGAAAAGTCACCGGGCAGCGAGATCGGGTAGCGCCCCTGTTCGTCGGTCTTCCCCTGGGAAACGTGATCCTTGCCCCGGGTAACGCGGACCCAGACTGCCGCGGCGGCCAGCGGCGCGTTGTCCGTGACGCTGACAACCTGAAGGTTCAAGGTGCGGCCGAGCTTCGCGTGCTTGGCCGGTGTGCGTTTGGCGGCCCCAGGGGCAATTTGGGGCGGCTGGACTACGGTAGAGCCGGCGCCAGGCGGCGACGGATCGACAGCCCTTGGTGAGCCATGTGCCAGCAGACCCGCGCCGAGCGCGATCGAGAACGCCGTGGCGGCCGCCGCGGCTCTTTTGAGTACTGTCATGGTCATGCTCCTCAGTGCGTAATCCACCAGTGAAGCGATCGTCGCCGAGACCGCCCCGGCTGCTGTCCCCTGACGCGTCGCCACCGCAATCGCGGCCTTGACTGTTGCCTCTGCCAGGACCTCCGGGACCGATGCCGTTGCACCCTCGGCCAGCAGGGCCGAGACCGCCGCGGGTGCGAGGCCGCGCCGGACGAGGCGAGCACGAAGCCGCTCGCGGCCGCGGGCCAGACGGCTCTGGACCGTCCCCAAAGGGCACCGGAGCCGGCGGGCGGCCTCGGCATACGAGCGGCCTTCCAGGTCACAGAGGACCTCAGAACAACGTCGTGCCGCCCCAACATGAGAAGACCCCCGGGGAAACTCGGTGATTCCTCTCTCATACTGCCCGGAGTCGACCCAATGTTCCCACTTTTTTCCGCACGGGGTCACCCGATCTAGCCGGAAGCAAGTCAGCGGTCTAGAGCTGCGCTAAGGCGGTGCGATGCCAAAAGACTACTCGCGCTGGCCACGGCCTTGAAGTTCTCGGGCCGATGTCGGATGATATCAGGATAGAATCGTCACGATCCCCGAGGATGGAGGGCGGCCCACACCGGTTGGTACGACTTCAGGGCCAGGTCTCCTCACGACAGACAGTGTTCGAATTCAGTCGTTCCTCTTGTCCTTCCGATTCGATTGCGGATGACCATGAAATCACCCAGCATGTTCACGACCTCCGCCATTCTTGCCGCCGTGGTCGCCTCGACCGCGAGCGCTCAAACTCAGAGTCCGACGACCGCGAATCCGGGCCCCGCGACTTCGACCACAACCGCCAGCACCAGCGCCGGGCGCGGTAGGACGTCGATTCGCACTGCCACGACCTCTCAAGGTAAGAAAGCCGTCACCGGCAAGTCGCGAGGGGCCATTCCACCGCCCCCACCCATTCCTCGACGCGAGAGCAGACGAAGAATGACGGCGACCCGCCCGACCTCGTCCAGCATTTTTGATATGGCCGATGCCTCGGCCCGGGTGGACATGTCGGGGAAGCCCGTGCCTTTCTACCCTTCGATGAGATCCGTGACGACCCAGAAGAACCAGACTTCCGCCATCAAGGCCGGGACAAAGAGAAAAACCGCTCCTCGCCAGTAATGAAATGAATCGTTTCCATTCTGGGTGGGAACGAGACGCTTGCTCCCCGTGATTTCGCCGCGGCGGCAGGGGATGGAGCGGGCACGTCGCTTTCGCTCAGCGGCCGGCGGCGCCTGGCCGGACAGGCGTGATCTTGAACTCCGATCCGCTGCAAACGACCTCGACAACGTCACCTTGCCCGATTTCCTGCTCGAGGAGCTTGGTCGCGATTTGATTGGCCAACCGCTGTTGAATGAGTCGCTTCAGAGGCCGCGCGCCGAAGGCGGGTTCGAAGCCTTCGTGGGCCAACCGTGACCGAGCCTCGTCGCTGACCCGCAGAGTCAAGCCGGCCTCCGAGAGCTGCCGCTCGAGCCGCCCGAGTTGAATGCCGACGATCTCGGTCAGCTCTTTCATCCCGAGGGGATGGAAGATGATCGTTTCATCGATGCGGTTGAGAAACTCGGGGAGGAACGCGGACTTCAAGAGGTTCTGGATCTCCCGCCGGATCCTCGGTTCGTCGTCGGTTCCGGCCAGGTCGGCAATGATCTGGCTGCCCAGGTTGGACGTCATGATGACGACGGTGTTGCGAAAGTCGACCGTGCGCCCCTGGCCGTCGGTCAAGCGGCCGTCGTCCAGGAGCTGGAGCAGAACATTGAAGACGTCGCGGTGGGCCTTCTCGATCTCGTCGAGCAGGATGACCGAGTAAGGCCGGCGGCGAATCGACTCGGTCAGCCGCCCCCCCTCTTCGTAGCCGATGTAGCCGGGTGGAGCACCGATCAATCGCGCGACGTTGTGCCGCTCACCGAACTCGCTCATGTCGAGACGGACCATCGCCGTTTCGCTGTCGAACAGGAATTCCGCCAGGGCCTTGGCCAGCTCGGTCTTGCCGACGCCCGTGGGCCCGAGGAAGAGAAACGAGCCGATCGGCCGATTGGGGTCTTGCAAACCGGCGCGGCTGCGGCGGACGGCGTCCGCCACGGCGCGGACGGCGGCGTCCTGATCCACCAGCCGCAAATGGATCTGGTCCTCGAGTTGCAAGAGCTTTGCGCGCTCGGTGGTGAGCATCCTGGCAACCGGGATGCCGGTCCACTGGCAGACGACCTCGGCGATCTCTTCGGAGTCGACCTCCCGCTTGAGGAGCCGGCTTGCCTCCTTGGTCTGACCGTCGCCCTGTGCCTCGGCCGTCGCGATCCGTTTTTCCAGGGCTTTTCGCTCGGTATCGAGTGCCTCCAGCGACTGGAACTGCTCTTCATCGGGCCGCTCGCCGCGCTGCTGCATCTTGAGGACTTCATCATACTTTGGGCTGAACTCGGCCTTCACCGCTTCGAGGCGTTCGCGAACTTTCTGGATGTCCCCCAGGCCCGACTTTTCCATCTCCCACTGGCGGCGGAGGTCTTGAAGCTCCTTCTCGACTCGCCGGATCTCATCCTGGACCTCGGCGTGTCGTTCGCGTGCTTGCGCTTCCTCTTCGTGTCCGAGCATGCGCTCGGCCAACTGGAGCTGGAGGAGTTGGCGCTGGCGGGTGTCGATCTCGGCCGGAACGGACTGGAGCTCCATCGACAGCCGGCTGGCGGCCTCGTCAACCAGGTCGATGGCCTTATCCGGGAGGAAGCGGTCGGTGATGTAGCGCGACGAGAGCTTGGCAGCCGTCACGAGGGCGGAATCCCTGATCTTGACCTTGTGGTGCAGTTCGTAGCGTTCTTTCAACCCTCGGAGGATCGCGATCGTGTCATCGACCGAGGGCTCGCCCACGAACACCGGCTGGAACCGGCGCTCCAGGGCCGGATCTTTCTCGACGTGCTCGCGGAATTCGTCGAGAGTGGTGGCGCCGATACAGCGCAGCTCGCCGCGCGCCAGCGCCGGCTTCAAGAGGTTGGCCGCATCCATCGCGCCCTCCCCCTTGCCGGCGCCGACAACGTTGTGAAGCTCGTCGATGAACAGGATGATCCGGCCCTCGGACTCGGTCACCTCCTTCAACACGGCCTTGAGCCGTTCCTCGAACTCGCCGCGGAACTTGGTGCCCGCGACGAGTGCTCCGAGATCGAGCGCGACCAGCCGGCGATTCTGCAGGCTCTCGGGCACGTCGCCGGAGACGATGCGCTGGGCGAGTCCCTCGACGATGGCGGTTTTGCCCACTCCCGGCTCGCCGATCAGGACGGGATTGTTCTTGGTGCGGCGGCTCAGTACTTGCACCACGCGCCGGATCTCGGAATCGCGGCCGATCACCGGGTCCATCTTTCCCTTCCGCGCCAGCTCGACCAGGTCGCGGCCATAGCGGTCCAGAGCCTCGTACTTGTCCTCCGGGCTCTGGTCGGTGACGCGCTGGCTGCCCCGAACCTTCTGAAGCGCCTCGAGAACGTCTTTCTCACTCACCCCCAAGGATTTGAGCAAGGTCTGCGCCCGGCTCTCGATCTTGAAGACGGCCAGGAACAAGTGTTCGACGGAGACGTACTGGTCCTTCATCCGCCCGGCCTCGGCTAGGGCGCATTCAAAGATCCGCGTGACCTCGGGGCTAATCGTCAACTCGCCGCCGGACGTCTTGGGGAAGATGCCCAGCCCTTCCTCCGCGGCCTTGAGGACCTGGGCCGGGTTCACGCCCAGCTTATTCAAGAGCGAACGGACGACCTGCTGGTCGGGTTGCAACAGCGACGCCAGCAAGTGCATCGGCTCCAGCCGAGGATGCCCGCGCTCCTGGGCGACGGACTGGGCTTGTCGCACCGCCTCCTGACTCTTGAGTGTGAATTGGTCGAATCGAACAGCCATGTCAACTACTTTTTCTCCTCGAATTCGACGTCGATCACATCCTCGGGCTTGGGGCCTCCGGCGCCGTCGTGGGAAGCGGCGTCCGAGGGCGGCGCCGCCCCCGCGCCCGGTGCCGTGTTTCCGCCCGCGTTCAGATGATCGGTCATCGCGTGGCTGGCACGCTGCAGCTCGTCCATCGCACGGTTGAGGGCCGCCACGTCGTCTTGATGCTTGACTTCGTTGACCTTGTCGATCGCGGCGCGGACGGCGGAGCGATCGGATTCGCTCAGCTTGTCCTTGTGCTCCTCGAGAACTTTTTCGAGCTGATAGATCTGCTGCTCGGCGGTGTTCCTGGCCTCCGCCAGCTCGCGCCGCTGCTTGTCCTCGGCGGCGTGTGTCTCGGCGTCGCGCTTCATGCGCTCGATCTCGTCCTTCTGAAGGCCCCCCGAGCCCTCGATGCGGATGGTCTGTTCCTTGCCGGTGCCCTGGTCGCGCGCCGTGACGTTCAAGATGCCGTTGGCGTCGATGTTGAAGGATACCTCGATCTTCGGCTGGCCCATGCGAGCCGGCGGAATCCCTTCCAGGTTGAATTCCTTGAGGAATCGATTGTCGCCGGCCATCGGCCGCTCACCCTGGTAGACCTTGATCGTCACGGCCGTCTGATTGTCATCGGCCGTGGTGAACGTCTCCTTTTTCTCGGTCGGAATGGTCGTATTCCGAGGCACGAGGACGGTCATGACTCCCCCCTTCGTCTCCAGGCCCAGCGAGAGAGGCGTGACGTCCAGGAGCAGGACTTCCTTCACCTCGCCGGTCAGGACGGCGCCTTGGATGGCCGCGCCGACGGCGACGACTTCGTCGGGGTTGACTCCCTTGTGGGGCTCCTTGCCGAAGATGTCCTTGACGATCTGCTGGACGCGCGGCATGCGCGTGGAACCGCCGACCAGCACCACCTCGTCGATCTCCGCCGCCTTGAGCTTGGCATCGTCCAGCGCCTTCACCACCGGGCCCCGGCACCGCTCGAAAAGGCTGTCGGTGAGCTTTTCGAACTGGGCCCGGCTGATCACCGTCGCCAGGTGCTTGGGGCCCGAGGCGTCGGCCGTGATGAACGGCAGGTTGATGTCCGCCTGAGCGTGGAACGACAGGTCCTTCTTGGCCTTCTCGGCCGCCTCCTTGAGCCGCTGCAGGGCCATCTGGTCCTTACGCAGGTCGATCCCCTGCCCTTTCTTGAAATCATCGGCGATGAAATTCATCAGGGCTTCATCCCAGTCGTCGCCACCCAAGTGCGTGTCGCCGTTGGTGGAGAGGACCTCGAACACGCCGTCGGCGACGTCCAGGATCGAAATGTCAAATGTTCCACCCCCGAGGTCGAAGACCGCGATCTTCTCGTTCTTCTTTTTCTCCAGACCATATGCCAGCGCGGCCGCCGTCGGCTCATTGATGATCCGCGCGACTTCCAGACCGGCGATCTGACCGGCATCCTTGGTCGCTTGCCGCTGGCTGTCGTTAAAATAAGCCGGGACCGTGATCACGGCTTTGCGGATCTTGTGGCCCAGGTAGCTCTCCGCCGCTTCCTTGAGTTTGCGCAGCACCATCGCCGAGATCTCAGGGGGCGTGTAGTCCTTCTTGTTCGTATGGACCTTGACGAACTCTTTCTCCCCCCCCAGGACCTTGTAAGGGACCATCTTCTCCTCGGTCCGCACCTCGTCATGGCGCCGCCCCATGAAGCGCTTGATCGAATAGATCGTCTCCGTGGGATTGGTGATGGCCTGCCGCTTCGCCGGATCGCCGACCAGAGTATCCCCCTTCGGGGAGAACGCGACCACCGACGGTGTCAGTCGACCCCCGTCCTGATTGGCGATGACCGTCACATCGCCCCCCTCCATCACCGCGACCACACTGTTGGTCGTCCCCAGATCGATCCCAATAATCTTTTCACCTTCCGACACGACGCGTCTCCTTTCCCGACGGTGCGCGGTGACGAAAAACCAAGCCCCCCCTGGCCGGACCAGCCGGCCTGGACTTGATCTTACCTCAGAAACCACGCGCTCCGCGATCCAAGATACTCAGACCACAAGATGCGAACCCCTCCAACACCGTCTTCTTTGGACCCCTGAATTGCATGAGCAAGGACCATGCCAGACAGATTCGATTTCGAAACAGGAAGATGTAACCGACTGTAACTAAATAACTTAATCCAATACCGCTTTCGCCTGTCGACGAAGAACCGCGTTCCGTCACTGCCAAATCGGCAGTGCCGAAAAGAGCGATCCCCGCAGGCTGCAAAAACGGCAGTCGATCGCGGTCGATCATCCCGTCAGGTGTCGGCGGCTCGGGCGGACCGGCTTATGATACAGGTCTGGTGGCGTCGGGGGAATCGCGTGGTGGGAAGAAGCGGGAGAATCCGCTTGACACCGACGGATCTTTACTTTTAATTACTTATTTGAGAAAAGTTTGCGTCTCATCACGAATCGTGGGATCTGTGCGCGGGAGATTCGTGCTGGCCGGGATTCCTGCCGACGATTAAAGATGCGCGTGGCAACCGTTCCGACTGTTTCTTTCTGAGTCGACCCATGACCCGGAAGTCTTCCCAACGTAATCAGCCTGCCCGGATCTCGAAGGATCGGGCCCCCTCCTCGAAACCGTCCGAGACGAAGCGGCACCCCACGGTGGGGAGCCTTCGAGGGGAGATCGACCGGCTGGATCAGGAACTCGTCTCTCTGTTGAATCAACGCGCGGCGATCGCGTCTCAGATCGGGCAGATCAAGCACAATCAGGGGCTCGAGACCTGGTCGGCCGCACGCGAGGATGAGGTGGTCGCCCACGCTCTCGCGTCCAGCCAAGGTCCTCTACCGCCCGAGACCCTCCGCACCATCTTCCGCGAGCTGATGAGCGGCTCACGGGCGCTGCAACGATCCATCAAGGTCGCCTGCCTCGGACCGAAGTACAGCTACAGCCATCTCGCCTCAGTCGCCAAATTTGGCGAGGCAGTCGAGCACGTGGCGGTCGGTTCGATTGCGGCCGTCTTCGAGGAAGTCAATCGTCGCCACGTCGAGTTCGGCCTGGTGCCGCTGGAGAACTCGACCGACGGCCGGGTGGCCGACACCCTCGACATGTTCATCAAGCTGCCCAACCTCAAGATCCGGGCGGAAGTGCGGCTGCGAGTCCACCACTGCCTGCTGGGTCGGTGCGAGTGGAGCGACGTGAGGCGGGTCTATTCCAAGTCGCAGGCGCTGTCGCAATGCCGCCACTGGCTGGGCAAGAGCCTGCCGCAGGCGACGAAGATCGAAGTGGTTTCCACGGCCGCCGCCGCCGAGCTGGCCCAGCGGGAGGAGTTCGCGGCGGCCGTCGCCAGCCGCGCCGCCGCCACCGCCTACCGGCTCAACTTGTTGGCTGAGGACATCGAGGACCAACCCCATAACGTGACGCGGTTCGCCGTCATCGCCGAGAAAGCAGAGCAGCGGACCGGCCGCGACAAGACCACGCTGATGATCCGCCTGTCCAACCAGGCGGGCTCGCTCGCCCGCACGATCGCGCCGTTCGAAAAGTTCAGCGTGAACATGACCTGGATCGAGTCGTTTCCGATCCCGGGCCCGCTCGTGAAGGGTGCCGACACCAACCCCGCCTATCTTTTCTTCGTCGATATCGAGGGGCACGCCTCGGACCCGCCGGTTCAGCAGGCCTTGGACGCCGTCCGCAAGCGCTGCGAACAGGTCGACGTCATCGGCTCATACCCGCGAAGCACCTGCATCGAGACGTGATATGACACAAGAGAATTTTGACCAGGTCTTGGACGGGTTGAGGCAACTTCAGCCGTTCCGCGTGTTTACGGTGGAGCTGCACGGGGGGCGGCGATTTGAGATCGACCACGCCGGAGCCTTGGTGGTGCGCGACGGGGTGGCCGTCTTCCTCGCCCCTGGTGGAATTCCGATCTGGTTCGACCACGAGAGCGTTAACCAGATCATCGGGGCGCCGGCGAGCGCGTCGGTTTGACGGTCGGGCCGGAGTCGGCCGGGCAGGAATTTCGGCCGAAGTCGAACTTGGTGTCGAGGAAGACCCAGCCGGGTGCCAGTCGTTTCTCTTAGTTCGGTTGCACGGCGGGCGTCCTTCCAAGCCAGCAACAATCCAGCCAACCCGAAGATCACATCGTAGGCTCGTCGATCATGAGCGTCGACGAACTCCAAAACGCCATCCCCCAGCTCCCTCTTGAGGAGCTTGTTCGTCTCTCGAATTCGTTCGAGGACTTCATGGCGGAGCAGTGGGACCGCCAAATCGAAACGGATATCCTGGCCGGGCGCCTTGAAGAGGCCGGCAAGCGCGCTGACGAAGACTTCGAGGCCGGCCGCTGTTCCCCGCTGCGGTGAATCATTACGCCACGCCGGATTTCTGGTTCCATTACCGTCGGCTTCCCGAGGATGCCCGCGCCCCTGGCGGATAAGGATTCTGCTCATCCCTGAGCGAAATCCGGTGTGTATCATATGAGGTCTACATCAGAGTGGGCACGCGGCCTGCGGACGTCTGGGATTCGGCGAAGAGAGGCGCGAACGTGAAGGCATTCATAATTCGGCTCATCAGACTCAGCCGTCAACCAAGCGGCTCATAGCCAATCTGTGGCCGACGTCGGAGCTGATTCTCATGCGGTTCGCTCGCTTCTCAATCGCCGATCTTCTGATTGCCGTAGGGCTCTGTGCGGTCAGCATGGCCTGCCTGATCTACGCGTCCACAGCTTGGGCGAATGCGGTCTTGTCCGTTATGCTCTCGGCCTTGGTCTTGGCCGTGCTCGGGGTCTGCTATCGGCAAGGCGAGCGCCGCGCCTTCTGGGCAGGCTTCGCAATCTGCGGCTGGGCCTATATGACACTGAGTTCCGGCCCTTGGTTCATCACCGGTCTACGACCTCAACTCGTGACCTCGAGATTGATCGAGTGGGCCTACCCGTGGCTGATCCCGGCAGCCCGCCAGGCGTCAAACCCCAACAACGCGCTGCGGCCGTTCGTCGTCCCGCCGGCGTCGCTCGAGGGCGGTCTGACCATCAACGACTTGAGCGGCTCGCGTGTGGACGTGTGGGTGAGGGCCGAGGACGAGAAACTTCCGTCGCTCGCTCATCGCTTCCGAACAAACCGCGGTTCACGCTAAGCGACCACAAGGACGTTGTCTGGTGCGTCGCATTCTCGCCCGACGGCAAATCGGTGGTCACGTGCTCGGGCAACCGGGATGCAAAGGCCGGCGAGATCCGGGGGTATGACCTCTCGAGCGGCAAGCCGGTCCAGGCGTTCCTGGTCGAGGAACCGCACGGAATTCGTTGGCTTTCGTTTGCCCCCGACGGCAAGACCCTGGCGACCGGCGAATACGACGGGATGGTCAGAATCCGGGACGCCCGGACGGGCAAGGTCCAGACCAAGTTCGAAGCCCACCGCGGGGGCGTTCAGTGCCTCAGGTTCACCCGCGACGGCAGGGTCCTGGTCACGTGCGGCAAGGACGGCACGGCCAAAGTCTGGGACCTCGCCACGAGAAAAGCCAAGGTGACGATGACCGGTCACTCCAACCACGTCTACTCGCTCGACCTGTCGTTCGATCAGCATACGCTGCTGACCGGCTGCAACGACTCCACGGCGGTCTTGTGGGACGTGGCGACGGGTGAACTGACGGGGACCGTTCCGGGAACCACGCACCCAGTCGAGGTGGTGCGGTTCTCGCCCGACGGAAGGTTTTTCGTCGTCGCCGGCTGGGATGGCATTGTGACTGTCTGGTCCGCTGCGTCGGAAGCGAGAATCAACACGCTCGGTAGCCCCGGCGGCGGAATTCTCGCCTTGGCTTTTACGCCCGACAGCAAGCACCTACTGGTCGGGACCGAACTGGGCTTACTGCAGCTCTGGGACGTGCCGACCTGGGAAATGCGGGGTACGATCCAAGCGCACGCCGGGAACATCCGCGCAATCGCGTTCTCTCCAGACGGCAAGCTGATGGCGACCGCGAGTCACGATCGGACAGTTAAGATCTGGGACGCACCTTGAAACGCAATCGCCTCCTTCTGATAAGCGGGACTACAGGATCGAGAATCTCATCCAGGGTGGCCCTGCCGGCTACGGCGTCCCTCGGCGCTGTCGATTCGGGACGCGCTGGCCCGAACCGCGACGGGGACGGCTTCAATGAGTCGCTCCAGTTCGTCCCGGAACGCTTGGACGATCGACTCCGGGTCGGGAACCAGTCCAGCGTCGGTGACAACCCCGAGGCTCACCGAGCCCCTGTAAGTGAGGAGGCTCAGGCCCAGGCCCAGGCGACCTGACTGCGGCACCCAGAAGATCATCCGATCAATCCGCTTTCCGGCGAACTCAATCGCCTTGGGTGGCCCCGGAACAGCGCTCACGACGGCCGTCACGTTCTTGCGGACCAGGTCGATCAGGGGGCTGCCGATCGCCTCAGGTGCGATGCCATACAGGTTCATGAGCGAAAGCACCACGTCCGCTTCCGCAGATTCCTTCAGGTCTTTCAGTCGTTGCCTGAGCACCGTGACCCGCTCGACCGGATCGTCCCGGTCGATCGGCAGCGCCAGCAGGTTGAGGCCGAAGCGGTTGCCCAGCTCATCCGCCGATCCCCCATGGCGCAAGTTCACCGGAACGGACGCGTGGAGGATGACGTCGGACACGGGCTCGCCGCGCCGCTGCAGGTACCGCCGAAGCGCTCCCGTGGCGGCGGAGAGGAGCACCGCGTTGACCGAACCCCCGAACAAACGCGCGATCGCCCTGATCTCGCCGAGCGGTATCGGATCTGACCAGGCGACCTGCTTGCTGACCCCCAGCGGCCCGTTGAACACGGTCGGGGAGTCTTGCCCCATGCTGAGCAGCTTGCGCAGGGTGGTCGCGGCGTCCGAGGCGGTTCCACGAGGATTGCGGCCGTGGGTGGGCTGGAACAGATTCGCGAGCCCCGTGTACAGCAGCCACAGCATCTGACTGTACAGGATGAGTCCGTTCGCGATCAGCGGGTTGACTTCCGTTGTTCGCCGGCCCTCACCCTGCGGTGGCCGTGTGGCCGGGGCGGGAGCAGTCCGCTGGGTTTCCGGGCTCCGGCCGGTCATCGAGCGGAGCACGTGCAAGAGTGCCATCCCGTCGGCCAGGCAGTGGTGCAGCCGGAAGAGCAGCACACAGCCGTTGCCGTAGTTTTCGATCAGATGGATCTCCCAGAGGGGTCTGGCCCGGTCCAGTGGCGTGCTGATCAGGTGGGAAAGCACCTCCTGAAGCGCCTGGTCGTTGCCCGGCGCCGGCAGGGCGATGCGGTGCAGGTGCGACCTCAGATCGAAGAGAGGGTCGTCCTCCCAGTGGGGCGTGCCCGGCGGAAACTCGGGCCACACAACCCGCTGGCGAAAGCGATGAAAGCAAAGGAACCGTCGGCTCACATCCTTCTTCACTCGCTCGAAGTCGAGCGGCTCGGCGAACACCATGGCCCCGGCATTCACGATCAGGCTGGTCCGGTCCTCGATGCGCAGACAGGCGGTGTCCACCGGTGAGAGCGGCTCGTCGTCTTTACGATCGACTTCCAACTTATCACTTCTCGGCACGACGATTCCGCGTGATCCTGTTCTCCGAACACGACTCGCGCGTCGTCTTAAGAAATCGTTCATCTTGAATCTGCAATTCGTTTCGGCATGCGGCCGAAGGCCGCGCTGGGATCTCTCTGGCCAGATGCTTCTGGGCGTTTCTCACCGCGGGAAAAACCGGTCTCAGATCCTCGATCGGCTCGACTGCCAGTGCGGTCCCCTCGGGCCAGTCGACCGGTTGCGTCGGGACGATTTGGCCGTTTTGCCAGACCGCATGAATCGTCTTCATCGTGATGACTCCGGCCCGCTCAGGGTTCGACATTGATTAACGAGTCCGATCACTGGTTTCCATTCTAGCGGACCAGGCACAGGTGGTCACCGCCGTCCCGGGCCGCAATGGACCCGCCGCCGGACGTGCCCAGGGGCTAGCGTTCACGCTGGGTCGGGGCAGAGTCGTCCTGCTGGGAGAGGCCGCGATCGAGCGGCCACAGTCGCGGCACCATCTGATCGTCGAACTCTGTTCGCGAGTAGCTTGACGCCCCAGATGCCCTTCGGACAAGATGTTAAAAGGAACCAGTCTGCACTTGCACGCTGAGCGAGGGCCCCTTGTGTGACTCGCTTGACGACTATACATGGCTATATCGGGGAGTGCCGAAAGAGTCTCGAGAGGTCGAGGATGTGGCGGCCAATGGAGAGGTATATCCTCCCCGCCCAGACCTGACCGGCGAGCCACAGAGGCACGCCCACATCTGTGGGATGACCCAGACGGGTTACACCAGTTGGACCACCGATCGATCACTGAGAAAAGGCAACCATCATGGCTCCGTTCAATTGCTGAAGCTGCCAAAGAGCAGCGGGTTCAGCTTCCGCCGTTTATCGGACACGAGATGGGTAGTGTGCGGACCGAGACCACGGCAAGCGGCCGGTTCGTCACGATCAAGCGGCGGTTTGTGTCAGCGACCGAAGCAACAAACGACGGAGTCGAGGTTGCGCTTTGGTGGACGAACGACGATCTTCCGCTCCCGGCGGTCACCTTTCGTGAGCCGTTGCACCCCAATCAGGAGCAGATTGCTAATGTATTGTCCATTCTCAAAGGCTGGCTTCTCGACGAAGTGACACTCGATGAGGTGCGATCTGCTGTCGGAAAGCGCGCCAACGTCCGCGTTCAGGAGATTGCTCCTGCGAGGTCTGAGGCGCAGGAGTATTGGTTATCTGATGATCGTGCGTTCGGGATCGTGGTGAAGAAAGATCGGTGGGCGTTTTTCTCCCGCGGGAAGTCACTAACGTCTTGGCGCGCGAGAGGTGATCGTACTGGCAGCGACCACTTGCCGCTTGACAGTCTAGATCATCTTTGCTCGTGGGTGGTGGCCCAGTGGCCAGTCGTCGCTTACGGCAATGATTGTCGGCCTGACCTGCTTCGCGGTTACGGTGTGGCTGCAAGCCGGGCCTATGCGTCGGCCGAGCTTGCTCAAGCTCCGCAAAAGGACGGCGAGATCCTGTCTTGGTGGTCGAGGCACGCATTCAGGGCGGCAGACCCCGAACTCCCAAATGTCTTCCTTGAGCGTCAGACAGATAACCTTGTTGTGTCATGGGATGCATCCCCGACCCCTTTGCGGTTTTATAACGGCCCGTATGGGGAAGAAGCCCTCCAACTACCCATTGCCATCCCAGCACTCCGCCGGCTGGTCATCGATCGGCTGAAATCAATGAGTCTTCGGGATACCGACCGACAGCGGGCAATGGCAGCGGTATCGAGCGATTCCGCAGCCGGGTGTCGTGCGCTCGCGCAGTACAAAGAGGGAGTCAGCGAGGGATGGCTTGCTCGTCAAGGCTTCAGCCGCGAGGATGCTGAAGACGTTGCATTGTCCGGCACTTCGCGGCATCCGATTTTAGGTCTTCTCAGAACCAGCCGAGGAAGTTCGATCTCCATCGACGATTACGACTCCATCTTGAAGATGTTGAAGCCAAGTGATCTAAAGAGCTTCCACCGACTCCGCGAGGTCGCGAAGGGCTTGAGTTCCCCCATTGACATCCGCGAACCTTGGGAATCCGGGTATCAACTGGCCAAGCTGGTTCGAGAGAGATTGGGGAAGAGTCCATCAGAATACATCGACATTGAGAACGAAGTCGTGGATTTGGGGGTCGAAACCCATGACATCGAATTGCCCGACACCAACATTCTCGGTGTATGCATCGGGACTCCAGCCTATGTGCCGTTGATACTCTTGAATTTCTCCTGTGTTGATGCCAGTGGCGTGAGCGGGCGCAGAGTTACGCTTGCTCACGAATTGTGTCATCTTCTGTTCGATCGAGCCGGATTACGCAGCCTGGCCCGTTTTGAGGGCGGAGCGGCGGCGGATAGTGACCGGCTGATTGAAATGCGAGCAAACGCGTTCGCAATTGAGCTGCTTGTGCCGATGGCTACATTGGTTGACCAATCCGGAGCGGTTTTTGACGACGAGGGACTGGTCGAAATCTCTCGTGTGCAGGCGGTGAGCTTGGTCGCACTTCAGCGGCATGCGGGAAATCTGCGGAACCGGCTCGCGAAACGGTAGGCGTCAAAGGCGAGCGCGCACGACAGTCAACTCCGCATTTCTAACCCGGTCAACGTCGCGTCGCCGCTACCGAACCTGTCGGCGGCGATGCCCATCCGCTCTAGCATGCTGACATACAGATTGCACAGCGGCGGGTGGTTGTTTTCGTCAAAGGCCAGATGCTGGCCGTGCCTGAAGCCGCCGCCGGCCAACAGGACGGGCATGTTCGTTACGCTGTGCTTGCTGGCGTCGCCCAGGTTGCTGCTCAAGAACACCGTCGTTCGATCGAGCAAGCTTTCGCCGCCTTCCTTCGTCGCGCGTAACTGGGTCAGGAAGTCACGCAGGGTCTTCAGCTTTTCGAGCTCAAGAATCTTGAGCTGGGCGATCTTGGCCGGATCCTGGCCGTGGTGCGACAGATCGTGATGGCCCTGGTTCACGCCGGGAATCGGCGGCACGTTGCTCGTGCCCAAAAGTTGCAATGTGATCAGACGCGATGAGTCGGTCTGCAAGGCGAGGTGGATCAGGTCGAACCAGAGCCGGGTCTTGCCCACGAGGTCGGCGCTGTTTTGGATGTTGACCGGAGGCTTGGCATTCACCCTGGGCTTGGGTTTCTTTGACCAGGCGGCGGCCTGTGCCAGCCGCTGCTCGAGCTCGCGGACGCTGGTGAAGTATTCGTCGAGCTTTTCGCGGTCAAGAACGCCCAGGTCATGCTTCATCTTCCGGGCTTGATCGCGGACCGCGTCGAGCACGCTCTGCCCGTCAGCCAGCCGCCGGGCCTGGGCCTTCACCTCATCGGGGCGACCTTCCAGAAAAAGCTTGGCGAACACGTTCGACGGCCAGTCCTCCGTCGGCACGGGCGCACCGCTCTTGGTCCAGGAAAGGCCGGATCCTTCGCAAGACAGCGTGAGCGTGGCGAAACGCGTCTGGCCGTAAAGATGATCGGCCGCGAACTGGTCGAGTGAGACGGTGTTCTTGAAGCCCGCCCGCCGTTCCGGATGCGGGGCCGCGGTCAGAAAGCTCTGGTTGGAATCGTGGCTGGGACCAACGTCGGGGTGCGACAGCCCGGAGATCACCGTGAAGTCGTCGCGAAAGTCTTTCAAGACCTCGAGGTACGGCGACAGCTTGTAATCCCGGCCTGCTTTCTCCGGAAAGAAAAACGCCGGATGCAAGCCCAGCGGCGTGTTGATGCAAACCATGCGGCGAGGAACGCCGCCGGACGCGGCGGCGCGGGCGTGTTTGGGGCACAGCGCGTCGAAATACGGCAGGGCCATCGCCACACCGGCGCCGCGAAGGAAAGTCCGACGGTGAACATTCATCGGCAAGTCTCTCGTGGTAGGAACCGTGGATCAGTTGATATTGACGCACCGACGGCTCGGGAATGCCGGCTCGGATTTCACTTGTTGAGGAATAGCTCACTCCGCACAATTTCATGGATCAGCGACCGCAATCCATAATCCTTCGCGCCGATCTTCGCGACGATCGCCTCCACCGCCTCCCGGTCGGATGCCTGAGGCGCCCGGCCCGTGGAGTACGTGATCAGCTTCGTGGTCAAGGCCCGCGCAAGTCGTGGCTTGTCCCGTAAGAGGACCTGCTTGAGCTGGTCGATGTTCTCGAACCGCTCGCCGTCGGCCGTGACGTCGGCGGGGTCCACTCTCTTGCCGTGAAAAACAACTCGGTCTCGCGGATCATCGACACTTTCAGCAAGTGGTCGAATTCGGGGTACAAGATGTGGCTTGGCTCCGTCGCGTCGATCTCGCGCAGCGCCAGCCACTGGCCGGCAAAATTCTCGGTGAAGGCCGTCGCCTTGGGGCTTGCGAGCAATCGCTCGACCTGCTGCGTGAGCACGTCTGGCCGGCTTAGCTTCTGTCCTTCGGCGAGCGTGAAGAGCACGTCGTCGGGCATCGTGCTCCAGAGAAAGTAAGACAACCGGCACGCGAGGGCAAAGTCGTCGAGCTTCCCCGGGCGCTCGCGGAGGAACAGGAACTCGGGCGAGATCAGCACGCCCTTCAAGGCAGCCCGCATCGCCGGCTCGAACGGATAACCCTCCGCCAGTTTGGCCTTGACGATGGCCACAAACGGCGCGACGTCGAGAGCGGTCACGGTCCGGCGAAACGCCCGGCGCGTGAAGGCCTTGAGGATCCGCTCGGCATCGACCAGCGGCCGATCCGAGACAACCTCCGCCCGGTCCCCGAAGTTGTTATCCCGGAACGTCTTTTGCGGCAAGTCACCGAAAATGCGGCGATGGCTCTCCGGCGGCCATGTCGGATTGAGCGGCCCTTCGACGTCGATGTACTGGACCGCCAACCCGGGCCCGTCCCATTTCTCGGCACCGACCTTGTGCACGGTGTTCGAGTTCACGAACCCGTAGGGGAGCATCGTGATCGTCGTTCGTGGCTCCATGTACCGCACGAACTCATAACATCAAGAAGGACGACGTGTGATTGGCCGCGCCGGCATTGTCAAAACCGTCGGCTGAGCCATCCGCGGGCAACTGCTCTTTCAGGTTGACGTTGATGCCCAGCAGATCGCGCACGGTATTCTCGTACTCGACCCGATTGAGCCGGCGGAGGACCACTCTCCCCTGAGCGGCCCGCGCGGCGGCATCGGCGGCGGCCACACGAGGAGCAAGCCAGCCCGTCAGGGCTTGAACGTCCCGCACCGGAGGACGCGGCTTTCCCTTGGGAGGCATTTCACCCGCCTTGAGTCGCTCGATCACCGCGGTCCAGTGTGCGCGGGTGGCGGCATCGGCAAAGTCGGTCGTCAAGTTGTCCAGCCGGAACTTCCCCTTGGGCTTGGCTCCGCCATGACAAGCGACGCAATGGCGGGCCAGCAGCGGCCGGAGCTGATCGTCGAAAAGTTTGGCGTCGGCCGTCTGCTCGATGCTTGGCGGCGACGCCACGACGGCCGCCGCGTCAAGCAGCGTCAATAGGGCGCCAGCCCACAACCCGACCCACACGCGCCACCCGGCCATGGAATCTCTCCGCCCTCACCGACTTGCGATCGTTCCAACACCAATCAACGGGCACTCGTGGATTTATTGTCCGCTAGCGGGCCGATCGCCGCAAGCAAAAACAGTGATGGGCGTCGCTGCTTCCGGTTCCACCGTCCCGAATCAATGTGCCGTTATGTGGTTCGATTCTCGAGGCCGGTGATCAAACCGGAGAGAATGCGGGCGATCTCTTCGAGTTGCCGGAAACGCTTACTCTCCCAGTGATCGGCCGGTACGGGTGTGGGCACGCAGCAGTCTTACGGGCTCAACGATCATCCGGTATCGTGCTGACACGACAATGCTCTGCCGATCGCAAACCCTCGGCACACCGGGCGGAATGACTGATACGCGGCATGTCCTGACGTCCTGTCGTTGAATTTGTCCACCCCATCGTACTCATCGCCTTAGCTCGATCACCGCCACGTCCTCGCCAGGAAGGGTGAGCCGGATCGACCGATCCTGCCGGAGCACGGTCCGGCCGCTAACCAGGTCCTTGCTCGATTCCGGAGCCGGACAATCGAGCGAGATCTCCGCCGTGCGCGGGGCGTTGCTGTCATTGAACACGGTCAGGTAGAGCGGGCCGTTCTCAACTCGGCCGAACCGCTCGATGTGAACCCGCTCGTCGCTCGACGAGGCCCGAGTGATCGGCTCCCAGCCAGCCTCAGCCACAACCTTGCAGATCGGAACATATTTTTTGAACAGCGGGCGGTCGCGGTCATAGAGCTCGGGACGGGTGAAATAGTGCCCCTCCGACGCATTGTGGCTGAAGAAGCCCGGGAACATGCCGTATGCCAGGGCCCGCTTCATGTATTTCTCCACGTGCTCCTGAGAAAAGTTCTCGAAGGCCGTGTTCATCAGGAAGCAGAACGGCTTCCCCTTGCAGAGGGCGCGACGGTACAGCAACTCGGAGTCGGACATCGGCCGCCAGCGGTTCTGCGGGTTCCAGTCGGTCTCGGTGCCCATCACATCGAGCATGGGCGCAAGCCAGCAAAGACGGTCGGGAGTGGCGTTGGCCATCATCAGCTTGCCCATTTTGTGAACATCCGTCTCGATCCCCCGGACGTACTCGAAGGCGATCAGGCCGCGGAAGAGAGCCGGCTTGTGATTGTCGGGCGAGAAGACCAGAGGGGTCGTAGCGGCGGCGAAATGATCGCGGCGGAAGTCGAGCTCGTCGGTCACGTAACCCTCGCTCGAGTCGACATACTCGCCGTCGAGGTCTCCCTTGCGATTCGAGCCGTAGAGCCGGTCACGGAGCCGCGGGTTCCACTTCATGGAAAAGTCGCTCACATCGCCCTTGATGCCGGGCATGGAGTTCATGCTCCAGACGGCTCCGTTATTCCAAGGCGTGTCGAGGAAGCGAAGGGCGAACTGGCCGTCGGCGTCGTGGTAGCCGCTGGTGAAGAGGGCCTTCGCCTGCGGGCGCCCCTGGTTGGCCAGGCGACGGGCCTCGGCGACGGCCGCCTCCACGGTGCGCGGAGTGTCGCGTCTCATGGACATCCACCACGTCAAGGGCTCGGTGTAACGAAACGTGATGATTCCGTGGGCGTCGTCCCAAGCGGTCTCGTCGTTCCCCTCCTTGAACTTGAACCCGAAGTCCTTCCAGCCCTTGATGGCGCTAATCCTTGCGAAGGGCATCCACTGGCCCTGGTCGGCGACGCGCACCCGGAAGGCCTCGGGGAAGAGCGAGTAGTACGCGTTGAGGGCCGCGCGGAAGCCCGCGTCGGGGTCGAACCGGAACTGCGCGAATCGCACCCGGGCCGAGGGACTCTCGGGCGTCAGGGCGAGGTCATACGCGACGTAGAGCTCGCCGGTGCCCGCGTTGTATCCGATGCGGTAGAACGCGGGACGCGCCATGTCGATCCCGAGTCCGACCCCGGACCCGGGCTGGCTCGCGGCCACCGCCCCGAGCGGGTACCTGGAGAGTCGGCCGCTCGAACCGGCATGGAACCGCGTGGCGTTCACGTACTCGCGCCCCGGCTCGACTGCCGTCACTCGCCTCGGGTCGTCGAGCCAGCGCAGGCCTTGCGCCGCGACGGGCACGGCGAATACCAGTGTCAGGGCGCGGTCCTTGCCGGTCGTGTCGCGGAGCGTCGCTTCGAAGAAAATCGCACTGGGGGCGGTGGACTTCGCGGTCTTTAGCTCCAGCCCGAGCGCCGAGCGTTCGATCCGCACGAAGTCGCCCCCTGCGGCCACATCGCGGACCTGGAACCCCTGCCCACCCTTGCCTTGACGCACGACCGGCACGCCATCGAACACCGTCCCGCCATCGGGTGCGGTCACCGTGCGCAATTCGGCATCGCGAAAAATGGCCTTGCCCCCGTGATGGCGGAGCAGCAGGTTGACGGTCACACTCCGCACCGGCCGCTCGGGCACGACCACGACCCGGCCTTGCTGCCAATCGTGGTCACCTGTCTTGAACGACGCGACCTGACCCCAGAGTGACGAGCCGTCGGCGTATGCAAGGTCGAGGTAGAGCGCGTATTCGGCGTTGGCCGAGCCGGTCACCCTTTCAGCCCGGCTCCAGGCCGTGGCGACGATCGGCGCCGGTCGCTTCTGGTGGAGCACCACGGTTTGAGAGGCGCCACGGCGGGCCTTCGTGTCGGCGCCGTTGTCGCAGACGAATGTGCCGCCGTCGCGCCGGAACCCTCTCTCAAGCGCGCGCCAGGCGTCCGCCTTCAGCAGATTTTCGCCGGCGGCCTTCGGAGTGATGACGGCCTTCGCCACCGCTCCGTCGGAGGGCGGCGGAGCCGCGTCGGCAGGCCACGAGGCGACCGGCCCGAGGGCCAGGGTCAAAAGGAGGAGCCTGGTGTTCTGACAGTTGATGGCGTCACTCCTGCGGATTGCTGCGGTTCACGTGCCCACAGGGTAACGCGCTCTCGGCGGCCGAACCATACCCCGGTGCCGAAGGGCTCGCATCTTGATCTCCGGGTTCAGGGGACGGAAACACGGACGCGATTAGTTTGCGTTGCGTGATCTTCTGCTCGGTCCCACTCAGAGATTGTTACTGACACTCTGGGGATGTATCAGTTTCCCGTAGGCGTGCAGGAGGCGAGTTCCGAGGACACCATACTCAATTGTCACCAGCACCTGGTCTCCCATCGCCATGGGAAACAGATGAGCCAGCCCCCGCGCCGGCTGATCCAAGAGAAGCAGCAATTCGGGATATGCTTGCACACCCCGACTTTGCACCACTCCCGAGAGGACTGGCGTTCCCTGAACCCGGCTGACCTGTTTACTGTCGCTTTGAACTCCCAATGAGTTCATCAGCAAGTTCCACGTCTCGTGTACCGGCAACTTGCTGAAGGCGGCTAGCGAAAACGCAGAACAGGTCTCTTCTAAACGTGTTTGTGTGCGCTCCGCCCGCGCCGGGACATTGACGCCTCCTCAAACCGCCCCCGCACCCCGCACAGGTCATTCCGCCCGCCGAATCGCCTCGAGCGCCTCCAGGTTTTCGATGCTCGACAGATCACCCGGGTCCTGGCCGAGGGCCACGTTCCGAACCAGCCGGCGAAGGACCTTGCCGCTGCGGGTTTTCGGCAGCTCGGCCACGAACCTGACTTCCTCGGGGGCGAACGATTTTCCGAGCGCCCGGGAAACCCGGTCACGGAGCTCGCTCCGGAGCGCGTCGCTGGGCTGGTGGCCCGAACGCAAGACCGCGAAGCAGAGGATAACTTCCCCCTTGATGGTGTCAGGAACGCCGATCGCCGCCGACTCGGCGATCGCGGCGTGCTCGGCAAGGATCGATTCGACCTCCGCCGGCCCCAGCCGCTTCCCCGCCACGTTGAGCGTGTCGTCGCTGCGACCGTGCAGGAACCAGTCGCCGTCCTCGTCGATCGAGGCCCAGTCTCCATGGACCCAGGTATCCGGCCAGCGGGACCAGTAGGTGGCGAGGTAGCGCTCCGGGTCGCCCCAGAGCCCGCGCGTCATGCCCGGCCAGGGCTTGGTACAAACCAGCTCGCCCACGCCCTGCCGGATCGGCTTGCCCGCCGCGTCGAAGACATCGACGGCCATCCCCAGCGCCGGCCCGACCAGCGAGCAGGGCTTCAGCGGCGTGATCGGCAAGGCCGACAGCAGGCAGGCGCCGATCTCC
The DNA here is from genome assembly GCA_044450785.1 of Isosphaerales bacterium. Taxonomy (GTDB): domain Bacteria; phylum Planctomycetota; class Planctomycetia; order Isosphaerales; family Isosphaeraceae; genus JBIOJM01. Next base: position 35,619 of record JBIOJM010000007.1, on the reverse strand, counting down.
GTCCCTCCCGAGAGGTTGATGATCGGACACCGTGCTCGACCGGCGTGTTCGAAGAACCAACGCCAGGACTCCGGGTCCCACGGCTCGCCAGTCGAGGCGAGGATTCGCAGCCGGCTCAAGTCGTGCGACCGGACCGGTTCCAGGCCGTGTCTCATCAGGGCACGGATCAAGGTCGGTGAGACGCCCAGGATCGTGACTCCATGCTGCTCGACCAGCGACCAGAGCCGATCCGGCGCGGGATGGTCGGGCGCCCCTTCCAGGAGGACAATCGTCCCTCCCGCGGCCAGGCCGCCCACGATCTCCCAGGGGCCCATGATCCAGCCCAGGTCCGTGACCCAGCAGAGGCGGTCGTCCTCGTGCATGTCGACCTGGTGGGCCACCTCCTGTGCAATCTTGACCAGAAACCCGCCGTGGACGTGGACCGCCCCCTTCGGCCGGCCGGTGGTCCCAGAGGTATAGGCGATCATCAATGGACTCTCAGGGTCCAGCGGCACGGAGCGGCACTCGACGGGCTCGGACGCGACGAGGTCGTCCCAATCCAGGAAGCCGCCGTCAAGCGGGGCGCCCTCCACTCCGACCCGGCCGCGGGCGACGATGACGTGACGAAGGGTCTGACAGGCGCTCGCCGCTTCGGCGGCAATCTGCTCCATGGGGATCGCTCGGCCCCGCCGGGAGCTGGCATCGACCGTGATCAGGGCCTTGGCCCCGGCGTCCTCGAGCCGGGCGGCGACCGCCGCCGCGCCGAACCCGGAGAAGATCGGGATCGCGACCGCGCCGATCTTGGCGCAGGCCAGGAAGGCGACAACAGCCTCCGGGATCATCGGCAGGAACAGTCCGACCGAATCGCCCCGGCCGATTCCGAGGCGATTGAGCGCGCTCGCAAGCCGGCATGTTTCGGTATGAAGCTCGCCGTATGAAAGCCGCCGCACCACACCGTTCTCCGCCTCCCAGATGACGGCCGTCCGGTCGCGACGTACGGACCGCGCATGGCGGTCGAGGCAATGATGGGCGAGGTTCACCGCACCACCCACGAACCAGCGCGACCAGGCAATCCCCCGGCTTGTGTCGAGAATCGTGTCGAACGGCCGGAAGAACTCGATCTCACGATCCTCGATGACCGCGTTCCAGAACCAGGCGATGTCGCCGGTGGAACGGTCGACCAGGTCCCGGTAGCCGGTGATGCCGTGGCGGCTCATGAACCGGCCGACGTTGGATCGCTCGATGACAGCCGCGGACGGTTTCCAGACGTATGGGACCGGCATGGTGGCTCCGATCGTCCGGCAAATATCTGACATCACGGCCGGCGTTGACAGTCTAGCAACGGAGGAAGATGATGGACATGGGACGAGCGCAAAGAGGAGATGGACATGGACGAGATGTTGACGATGAAAGAGATCGAGGCCCGCTACGCGCCGGACTGGGTCCTGATCGCCGAGCCGGAGGTCGACGATCAGCTCGAGGTTCTCCGCGGCAAGGTCGTCTTTCACAGCCCGGACCACGACGCGATCTATCACAAGGCCATCGAGTTGAAACTTAATCGAATCGCCGTCCGCTATCTGGGAGAATACCCTGAGCACATGGTGCTCTGGTTATGAGCAGCCAGCCATTCAAGTCGAAGCAGAGGCCGATCTTCGTCGAGGCCCGGGCAACCGGGCCGGCCAGGACAATCGACCTGAAACTCATGTTGGACACCGGCGCGACGACGAGTCTGATCGACCTTGGGACTGATCGTCCGATCACATTCAATCCTCAAATTGGTCCTTCACGGAAAGAAATCAAGACGCTATACTGCTATGTTCTTCCCCAAACAGTCGTTCCGCAGGGAGCGAACGACCTCCGCCCGCGGTGGATGTGCGAGGCCCCGTGCAGGCGCGCTCAACGAACGGCCCTCCGAGGATCGCGATGATCATTGTTCTGAAGCCGCACGCCACCCGCGAGGTAGTTGACCACGTTCTTGATCGCATCACGGCCCTCGGCTTCACGCCTCACCTCAGTCAGGGGGTTGCGCGGACGATCATCGGGGTGATCGGCGACGAGGCGAAGCTCCAGGTCGAGCCGTTGCAGGCGATCCCAGGCGTCGAGCTCGTCGTCCCGATCCTCAAGCCGTTCAAGCTGGCCAGCCGTGAGTTTCACCCCGAGGGCTCGGTCTACCAGGCGAAAGGCGTCCGAATCGGCGGCGGCCACCTGGCCGTGATCGCCGGCCCGTGCGCGATCGAGAGCGAATCGTTGCTCTTCGAGATCGCCGCCCGCGTGCGTGACGCCGGCGCCAATATCCTGCGGGGAGGCGCGTTCAAGCCCAGGACCAGCCCCTACAGTTTCCAGGGCCTCGGCCGGGCCGGCCTCGAAATCCTCAAGGCGGCCGGCGACCGATTCGGCATGCCGGTTGTGACCGAAGTCATGGACCCCCGCCAGGTCGAGGTCGTCGAGCGCTATGCCGACATCCTCCAGATCGGCGCTCGCAACATGCAGAACTTCGAGCTGCTCAAGGAGTGCGGCCGCACCCGCATCCCCGTTCTCCTCAAGCGCGGCATGAGCGCGACGGTGAGAGACCTCTTGATGTCCGCCGAGTACATCCTTTCGGAAGGGAACCGGCAGGTGATCCTCTGCGAGCGGGGCATCAGGACCTTCGAGGATTCGACACGCAATACTCTCGACCTGTCGATCGTGCCCAACATCCAGGGGCAAAGCCACTTGCCGATCATCGTCGACCCCAGCCACGCCACGGGCCGGCCCGACTTGATCCCGGCGATGGCACGGGCAGCCGTCGCGTCGGGCTGCGACGGGATCCACGTCGAAGTCCATTCCTGCCCCGAGCGAGCGCTCTCCGACGGTCCGCAGGCCCTGGTTCCCGACCAGTTCGATCGGTTGATGGACGAAGTCCGCCAGCTCAGTGAGCTACTCGGAATGACGATCGACGTGTGCAGTGGAGAGTCGGTGACATGCGCACCTTGCTGATCGCCGGCAACTGGAAGATGAACCCGGCGACCCGATCGGAAGCGGTGGCCCTCGCCGAGGCGGTCAAGGCGGGCGTGGGTCAGGCTACCGAGGTACACGCCGTCCTCTGCCCGCCCGGGGTCTTCCTGGCTGAGGTCGACAAGGTGCTCGATGGCTCGCCGATCGGTCTGGGCGCTCAGAACATGCACTGGGAGCCGGGCGGCGCATACACCGGCGAGGTCTCCGCGGCGATGCTGGTCGATACTGGATGCACTCATGTGATCCTGGGGCATAGTGAACGCCGGCACGGGCTTGGCGAGACCGACGTACAGGTCAACCTCAAGCTGCACGCAGCCCTGGCCGCCCGGTTGATCCCGATCGTCTGTCTGGGCGAGACGAAAGATCAGCGGTTGTCAGACGAAACTGAGCGTGTCCTTTTGAGCCAGCTTGGGGGGTCGCTGGCGGGACTGTCCGCGGAGCAGATGGTGGGAACCGTCCTGGCCTACGAGCCCGTCTGGGCGATCGGGACCGGGCTGACGGCGACCCCAGAGCAGGCCCAGGCGGCCCAGGCGTTCTGCCGCCGCTGGCTGGCGCAGCAATTCGGCGAAGCGACCGCGGCCCGCGTTGTCGTCCAGTACGGAGGGAGCGTCAAGCCGGACAACGCCGCCCTACTCCTGACCTGCCCCGACATCGACGGAGCGCTGGTCGGCGGCGCGAGCCTCAAGGCGGGCGACTTCCTGGCAATCTTCCGGGCGGCCCGGGACGTGACCCAGCGCAAAACAGCGTGACCCGATCAGAAAACTCGAAGGGTGAATCTCGTGGACATTCTCCTCGGCTTTCTCAATGTCGTGATCGTCATCTTGACCGTGTTCCTGGTCGGCATCATCTTGATTCAACGCGGCAAGGGGGGAGGCCTCGCCGGCGCATTCGGCGGCATGGGCGGATCGAGCGCCTTCGGCACCCGGACGGGCGACGTCTTCACCAAGATCACCGTCGGCGTCGCCATCGCCTGGATCCTGCTCTCGATGCTCATGGTCGTCCTCACCAACCGCAGGCATAGCTCCGCGTTTGTTGATTCTTCGGCCGCGTTTTCGAAGGACCTCGACTCGAAATCCACCAAGTCGGGAGCCAAGTCCAGGCCCAAGGGGCGGGACGAGGCGTCCTTGCCAGGGGCGCTGCCGAGCTCCAACGACCTCGAGCTCCCAGTCGGTCTCCCCCCGGATATCCCCGTGCCGGCGGTCAAGTCCACGCTGGCCGAGAAGCCCACGCTGGTCGAGAAGCCCGCACAAGTGGAAAAGTCCACGCCGGCGCCCAAGAAGTGACGACGGCCCCAACGGATTTGACGAGGACGCGGCTCCAGGCGAGACCTCCTTCCTGACACTGACCGGCGGAGCCGCGCCTGCCAATCGCAATGCCGGTGACGACTGGCGTACCATGAATGCGTGAGGTTGCCTTGCTCCTGAGCATGACCGGATTTGGAGAGGCCCGGCATCAGAATCATCGGTGGACGATCCTGGTCGAGCTGCGAACCGTCAATAACCGGCACTTCAAGCTGAGTGCCAAGATCAGCGAGACGCACGCCGCGATGGAGCCAGCCCTCGAACAGCTCGTTCGAGAGAAGGTGAGGCGAGGAACCGTGCACGTCAGCCTGAGGATCGATCGGCCGCGCCGGCCCGAGGATTACCGGGTGAATGTCGTGGCCCTGGCGAGTTATCGGGATCAGCTTCAGGGCTTACGGGGTTCGGACGAACGTCCCGTTGACCTGGCTCAGCTCCTGGTCTTGCCGGGAGTCGTCGACGAGTTTCGCTCCGAGCAGCCGGGTCCTGACCAGGACTGGCCCGAGATCGCCAAGGTGGTGAGCGAAGCGCTCTCGAGACTCGAGGCCGCCCGCGCGCAAGAAGGCCGCGCCATGGCCGTCGAGCTCACCGCGCTCTGCCGGGGCATCGACGCCCAGTTGAGCCTGATCGCCGAGCGGGGACCGCAGGTCCTCCAGAATATCCAGAAGAGGATGTCCGAGCGGGTCCAGGCGCTGGTGCACGACAATGGCCTGACGATCGAGCCCAATGACCTGGCGAGGGAGGTCGCGATCCTGGCCGACCGCGGTGACATCAGTGAGGAGATCGTTCGACTTCGCGCCCATCTCACGCAGTTCGACGCAATCATCGCGGAGGCGGAAAGTTCGGGCCGGAAGCTCGAGTTCGTCGCGCAGGAAATGGGTCGCGAGATCAACACCATCGGCTCGAAAGCCAACGACGTCCAGATCAGCCGCTCCGTGGTCGAGGTCAAGGCCCTTCTGGAAAAAATTCGCGAGCTGGTCCAAAATGTCGAGTGAAGGAGACGAATGGGCCGAATTGCCCGGGCGACTGATCGTGATCTCCGGTCCTTCCGGTTCGGGGAAGAGCACGCTGGTAGGGCGCTTGCTCGCGCGGCCCGAGCTGCGGCTCACGGTCTCCGTCTCCGCGACGACTCGCCAGCCGCGGCCGGGCGAGCAAGCCGGCCGCGATTACGTCTTTCTCACGCCCGAGCAGTTCGAGTCGCTCCGCGGTGGGTTGCTCGAATCCGCCGAGGTCCATGGACACTTCTATGGCACGCCGGCCGAACCGGTGCGCCGGTCGATGGCCGAGGGGATCTGTGTGCTGCTGGTGATCGACGTTCAGGGCGGTTTTCAGGTTCGACGCAGAGTCCCCGGCGCCCTGTTGGTCTTCGTTCAGCCGCCAAGCCTGGAGCGTTTGGAGGCCCGGCTGCGTGCAAGGGGAACCGACGACGAGGCCACCATCGTGCGCCGGCGGGCCGGCGCCCGGCGCGAGCTCGAAGTCGCGACAGGTTATGATGTCCACGTGATCAACGACGAGCTTGACCGCGCAGTCGAAGAGCTCGCCTCGATCTTGTTGCGAACCGGATGTGGAGCGAGGAAGAACCATGATTGATGAACTGAAGGAAGAGGAAATCGTCAACAAGGTCGGGGGCCGTTTCAAGCTCTCGACCCTGATCCAAAAGCGGATGATCGCCCTCAACCAGGGGGCCCGTGCCCTGGTTGAATCGCGGGGTGTCGACCGGATGACGATCGTGATCCAGGAGATCATGCAGGAAAAGATCTACCTGGACCTGTCAGGCAAGCTGCAGACGGTCGAGCCGACCGAGGAACTGGAGAGTGACCGCGAAACCGTGGATCTTACCCAACCCGGAGATTGAATAGGGCCTGCTCCAGCCTGGCCTCAGATCGTCCTGGAAGACGCAAGGCCCCCTGTTCGCCAGCCGATCAAAAGGTGGAAAGCGCGCCGCTCCTGACCAAGTTGGGATCGGGGCTCGAGTCGCGTTGACACCGATGACGTCGGCGCTCCCGGGGGATTCTATGTCATTACGCCAGCGAGTGTTGCGGTCAGCACCGCTCATCGCGTTCGCCCTGGCGATCATCTTCCTGGGGCTGAGCCTGGGCGGGTATGACCCATCCGATCCCCCGGGTTGGGGCGCTCATCCGGTCAATCTACCCCCGACCAATCCCTGTGGGCCGGTGGGAGCTTGGTTCGCCCATCTCTTGTTCATCACGCTGGGCTGGTCGTCCTGGCTGCTCCTTCTGGGACTGGCCGTCGTCAATCTCTTCCTGATCAGCCGCAGGTCCGTCCCGGACCGGCTTGGGCCCGCACTGGGTTTCGGACTGGCCCTGGTCGTCGCGGCGGGTTTGATCCACAAGCTCGCGCCGGCCCTCAAGCCAAGTCCCACGGTGGGGAGCGGCGGCTATCTTGGCGCCTTCGTCGCGATTTTTCTCGAAGTCCACTTCGGCGTTGCCGGCATGATGCTGTTCCTCGCCGCGGCGGGACTCTTCGGCCTGGCGCTCTGCCATGACGTGTTGTTCCTCTGGCCGTTTCAGGAGGTGCGAAACCTGCTCGGAAATCGATTGAGGCGCAAGCCCCCGACCCAGGTTGCCGTGCATCCCACGGGCTCGACCTTGATGGTGCGAGCCGAATCCGGCAACTGGGAGGACTCGAGCCCTGCCGCCGGCTCATTCGCGCCGCGGTCGACGTCCTCGTGCGCGGGGATTCCCGTCACGAGTGCTGCCGACGTGGGCCCACCCCGGCTCTCATCGCCGGCGCTCCCTGGCACTCGTGCCTCGTCCCACACGGCCGGGCTGGTCGCCCTTGGGCCCCTTCAACCAGGCTCGCCATTCCAGCTTCCACCCCTCGAGTTCCTCGAGCCGGCTACCCCCTTTGCGATCCATGAGCACGAGGCCAAGGTGAATGCCCGCGCCATGCTCCTGGAACGGACTCTGCTCGATTTCGGGTATCAGGTCCGCGTGGTCCAGATCGATACAGGACCCGTGATCACCCAGTACGAGATCGAGCTCGAAGCAGGCTTACGCGTGTCCCGGATCATGAGCCTGGCGGACGATTTGGCCATCGCCCTGGCCGTGCCCAGCGTCCGCATCGTGGCCCCGATCCCGGGCAAGACCACCGTCGGCATCGAGGTGCCCAACGACCACCGCAATATGGTTCGACTGGGCGAGGTGATCGCCGGCGTCGGCACCAGGTCCCAGGAATGCCGCATCCCCTTGTTCCTGGGCAAGGATGTGAAGGGGCAGCCCCTTGTCTTCGATCTTGCCGAGATGCCTCACCTGCTGATGGCCGGCCGCACCGGGACCGGCAAGTCGGTCTGCTTGAACGCCATGATCCTCTCGATCCTCATGACCAGGCGCCCCGATGAGGTCAAGATGATCTTGATCGACCCCAAGAAGGTCGAGCTCTCCCAGTACAAGCGCATTCCGCACCTCATGCACCCGGTCGTCACCGACATGAAGAAGGCCGAGTCGATCCTCTCCTGGGCCTGCGAGAAGATGGACGAGCGATATGAGTTCCTCCGCCGCGCCGAGGTCCGGAACATCCAGTCTTATAACAAGCTGGGCGCGGCTGAGATCTACGCGCGGCTCGCCCCGGAGGATGATGAGGAACGAAAGCGAATCCCGACCTACATGCCGTACATCGTGATCGTCGCCGACGAGCTGGCCGAGATCATGATGACGGCCGAGAAAGAGGTCGAGCAGCACGTCGTCCGGCTTGCCCAGCTCGCCCGCGCCGTCGGCGTGCATCTGATCCTGGCCACTCAAAAGCCGGTCGTGGACGTCGTCACCGGCTTGATCAAGGGTAACCTGCCGGCTCGAATCGCCTTTCAGGTGACCAACAGGAGCGATTCACGCGTTGTGCTCGACGAGATGGGCGCCGAACGGCTGCTGGGCAATGGCGACATGCTCTTCCTCATCCCGGGCACGTCCCACATCATCCGCGCCCAGGGGACGTTCGTCTCCGATCTGGAGGTCAATCGCGTCTGTCAATACCTGGAGCGCTATCCGGTCGAGTTCAATCGCGAGCTTCTCCAGATCCAGGTCGGCGGTGGGCCCGGAGGAAAGGACCGCGCCGCCGCGCTCAAGGACCGCGACGAACTCTATGAGCCCGCCATCGAGATCGTGATCCGTGAAGGACGAGGTTCGTGCTCACTCCTTCAACGAGCGCTCGGCATCGGCTACGGCCGCGCGGCCCGACTCATCGATTTCATGGCGGAAGACGGCATCGTCGGCGAGTTCAAGAGCGGGTCGGCCCGCGAAGTCCTCTACACGTGGGATGAATGGGAAGCCCTCAAGAACGGCGGAGAAGGCAAGGGCGACGCCGCCGCGTGAGGACGGCCACCAGGGGGAATGGACGTGCCGCCTTCGACTCTCTCTGGCGAAAGGCGCCTTTTTCGGGTAGGGTATCGATTCACCCCTCGATGCGCAAAGCCCGACGTGTCGACGCGTTCAAGCCGGCCCGCGTTCTCGCGGCCGGCGCTTGTCCGATCGCTCCGCCAGGTTCAAGGGTAGAGCCCCGTGTCCTATCGCAGCTTCAAACACTTGCTCGGCGAGACCAGCCTGGAGCGGAAGTGCCGCTTCCTCTTCGGGCTGGGAATCCTTGTGCTGGTCACGGTCAGCTTCTTCCTGTACGGTCAGCAAACCGAGCGGCTGGTCATCAAGCAAACGAACGAGACGGCCCGGCTGCTCGTCAAAGACCCAGTGATTAGAGTCCATTACAAGGCACTCGCCAATTCCGACTTCGCGCCATTCATCGACGAGCTTTTTGGTGAGTTGAAGCCGATGACCGATGATGTCCCGGATTATACGGCCAAGGTGCTCGCCCCCTACAATTCCAAGGATCCGCACAAGCAGCCGGCGGACGATTTCGAGCGCACGACGCTCGAGCACTTCCTCAAGGCCGCCAATGCCGAGAGCACTGGCTCCCGTACAGGGGGTTCGCCCAGTAATTCCCACACGTTCGCTGATGGAAGCCTGAAGTGGGTGAAGCGCGTCACAAACGGCAAGAAGGAATATCAGTACATCCAGGCCGTCTTGTTCAAACCACGCTGCCTGATGGCCTGTCACGGCAACGACGACACGGGCATCGACAATCACTCGATGAGGCCGTCGCCCGACGGCCAGCACTGGATCCAGACCAAGGAGGGCGACCTGGCCGGCGCCGTCGTCCTCAACTTGCCGATGGATTCGACCACCAGGGCGATCAACCGAAACCGCGCCATGCTGATCGTCGCCGCGCTGATCACCGCGATCGTGGCGATGCTCTCATCCTACACGATGGTCCGGTACGTGATCGTCAAGCCGGTCAAGCATCTCCGCGACGTCTCCGACGCCATCGCCGGCGGCCGGCTCACGATCCGCAGCCAGATCGAGACCGGCGACGAATTCGAGGAACTCTCTCATGCCTTCAACCGCATGCTTCACAACCTGGTCGCCATGCAGCAAGAGCTCCGGGAAGTCAACAACGACCTCGACCGCAAGGTGGACGAGCTGGCGCAGGCCAACCTCGCCTTGTTCGAGATGAACCGACTCAAGAGCGATTTCCTGGCCACGATGAGCCACGAGCTGCGGACGCCGCTCAACTCGATCATCGGTTTCTCCGAGGTCCTCTCCGCCGCCGAGCAGCTCAACGAGCGTCACCGCCGATACGCCGGCAACATCCAGTCGTCCGGCAAGATGCTGCTGTCGATGATCAACGACATCCTCGACCTTGCCAAGATCGAGAGTGGCAAGATGGAAGTGCGCAGCGAGGATTTTTCGATCCGCGACGTGTGCGAGGGGCTGACCAACCTCTGCCGCCCGGTCGCCGAGCGGAAGAACATCGCCCTGGAATGCCGGCTCGACGAGGCAATCCCACTCCTTCGGCAGGATCCGGGCAAGCTGCGGCAGATCCTCTACAACCTGCTCTCCAACGCAATCAAGTTCACTCCCGAGGGAGGCCGCGTCACCCTCCGCGCCCGGGCCGAGGGCCGGTTCGCGATCGTCGAGGTCCAGGACACCGGCATCGGCATTGCCGACGAAGACCGCGAAACGATCTTCGAAAAGTTCCGCCAGGCCAAACTGCCCGGCCAGGGTGAAAACGTCCACACTCGCGAACACCAGGGCACCGGGCTCGGCCTCTCGATCGTCCGTGAGCTGACCAAGCTCTTGGGCGGCGACGTGCATCTCGACAGCCAGTCCGGCCAGGGCAGCACCTTCACGGTGCGTATCCCCTTGATGCTCCCGGGAAATCGCAAGTTCGAAGTCACACTCTCCGATGAACGAATCGACCTGACCAAGGCACGCCGCGTCGAGGCGCACTCCCCTCTACCTCATCTGGCCTTGGGCCGCCCCCAGCCGATCCTCCCTGACGGAGACTCGTTCGATCCGCTTCGAGCACGAAAACGTAATCCCTCCGTGACCTGAAATGGCGGCGAGTGAGCCCCTTCTAGTCTCCTCCGGCGAGCGTTCCCGACTTACACTCCGCGTGATCTGCAGGAATCCCCCTCAAACCCACAGGATAGACACCCTCCTCGACCAGGGAATCACGATGAATGAGCTCTTCAAGTCGGTGGCGGCGATCTGGCTCGCCCTGGGCTGCTCGATCTTGGCCGTCGCCCAAGAATTAAAGGTTGGAGCGGTGGCGGAGGTCCTCACGGCCGACGACGCGATGGTGATCGGCGGCGGGATCGGACCAGGGAAAGCCAAGGGTCAGGAGGGTGAGCTCCGCGCGGCCGCCGTGGTGATCCAGGACTCGCACCAAGCGAAAATCGCCCTCGTCGCCTGCGACGTCCTCATGGTCAATCGCGACGTCCTCGACCGGGCAGCCAGCCGGATCGAACAAGCGACGGGCATCCCTTTCAACCATATCCTGATCAACGCGACCCACACCCACCACGCTCCCACGACCGCCACGATCCATGGCTATGCCCGCGACGAAGCGTTCACCCGCCAGCTCGAGGACAAGATCGTGCTGGCCGCAACTCGGGCGAACAGCCGGCTCGACCCGGCCAACTTTGTCTTCGGCCTGGGCGAGGAGTCGTCGGTAGGGAAGAACAGCCGACTGCTCCTCGCCGACGGTACGATCTTCTGGGTCGGCTCTCGCGACGACGCCGTCCGCCCCACCGGTCCGTTCGATCCCCAGCTTCCGGTCCTGGCGTTTCGCCGACCTGACGGTGGCTACCAGGCAGTTCTCTTCAACCATTCCACCCACACCATCGGTACTCTCAAGCCCGGCGTTCGTTCGCCGTCGTTTTACGGCCTGGCGGCCCAGTCGCTCGAGAAGGAGAAGGGAGGGACCTTCCTCTTCTTCGAGGGTGCATCAGGGTCGACGCATAACCTCGACCTGGCGACGGCTGAGATGACCTACCGGATCCGGCAAGCCATCATCATGGCCCTCGATGCGGCTCAACCGCGCCCGGTCGACCGGGTGCGGGGCTTGCGGACGGAGATCGCCCTGAAAATCCGGCATTTCAACGAAGCCGATGATGAAAAGGCTGCCACCCTTTACTGCTCGAAACGGATCAAAGATCCAGCGGCGGCCCAGAAGGTGATCGAGACCTTCCGCGCAATGCGACGCGAGCTGGCGCCCCGGCAGGGGCAGGAACGCAAGACCTGGGTCCAGGCCGTCCTGATCGGCGACGTGGCGTTGGTCGGCGTCCCCGGCGAATTCTTCACCGTCCTGGGCCAGGAGATCAAGCGCCGCTCGCCGTTTCGCTATACTTACGTATTCGAGCTGGCCAACGACTACGTGGGCTATATACCCGACCGGCAGGGTTTCGATCGGGGGGGCTATCAAGTCTGGACCGGCCTGCACAGCTTCCTCGAGCGCGGCGCGGGTGAGGCCATCGTTAGGGCGGCCGTCCTCCTTCTCGACCGTCTGCACAGTGAGTCACCTGTCTCGGACCGGAGCCTCCGACCATGACCACGCGGGACGACGGTCCTCCTGTGATCGGAATCGACCTGGGAGGAACGAAGATCTTGGCGGGAGTGGTCAGCGCCGACCACCGGATCCTCGGCCGCGCCAAGCGGTCAACGCCGGCCCAGGAGGGAGGGCCGGCGATCGTCGACGCACTGGCCGAGTGCGTCCTAGAGGCGCTGGATTCCGCGGGTGTGACCCGCGGCGACGTCGCCGCCGCCGGCATCGGTTCCCCCGGTCCACTTGACGCCAAGGCGGGGGTGATCCTCTTCAGCGCCAATTTGAACGTCAAGAATTTCCCGATCGGGCCCGAGCTCTCGGCGAAGATCGGCTGTCCCGTCCTCGTGCGCAACGACGTGCGCGTCGGCGGTTATGCCGAATTCCGACTGGGGGCCGGCCGGGGCTATCGCGACATCATCGCCGCCTTCGTCGGCACGGGAATCGGCGGCTGCCTGATCCTCCGGGGCGAAATCGTCACCGGCTCGACCGGCAACGCGGGTGAGCTCGGGCACATGATCGTCAAGGCGGGCGGGCCCCGCTGCGGCTGTGGCTCGCGGGGGTGCATGGAAGCCCTCGCCAGCAAGACGGCCATCGCGCGGCGAGTCGACAAGGCCGTTCGCAAGGGCCTGCCGACCGTGCTCGCCGAGAAGATGGCCCGCAAGGGAGGCCGGCTCAAAAGCGGCGACCTGGCCGAGGCCGTCGCCGCCAAGGACCTGGTCGCCCTCAAGGAAGTCCAGCGGGCGGCACATTTCCTGGGCATCGGACTGGGTAGCTTGATCAACGCGTTCGGCCCCGAGCTCGTCATCATCGGGGGTGGAGTGGCCGGGGCGCTGGGTGAACCTTACGTCGACCTGGTCCGTACCGCGGCCCGGATGCAGGCGATCACCGATCCCCAAAAAACAATCCGCATCGATCGCGCGGCGCTGGGCGATCACGCCGGCATCCTGGGCGCGGCCCTGCTGGCTCGCGAACACTTCGTCCACTCGCTGGATTGAGGCTCGCCGGCTACGCCTCGATCCCATTCGACCGGGCCCTGACGGCCTCGCGCCGTCCACTCGCGCCGCGCAGCCAGCGGACGGCGGCCAGGCACAGCAGGCTGATCGTGCCCAGCACGATCGTCCCTGGCTCCGGGACCGAGCTGCCGTTGAAACCGATCCCGGGAGCAGACACCAGGTCCTGGTACAGGGTGTTCGAGCTGTCATGAGTCGCCTGCCAGAAATTGGCCGAATAAACCGTCTTCGAGTCATAGCCGGCGAAGCTGATGAGCTGGTTGTAGTCGCTGGTGATTTTGGAATCACCGGTGCTCATCGAGAAGCCGTTCAAGTTCTGGCCGGGCTTGTTGTCGATGGCATACCACATGGCCAGTTGCACGGCCGCCCGGGCGTCCGGCGTACTCTGATCCTGCGTGAGCAGCCAGCCGATCCGGTTGTCGACGTTCGAGAAGGTGCTGACGCCGAAGGGCATGCCGGCCACTTTCGTAATCGTATAGCTCGACCCGAGGTCGTTGTCGTGCCAGAGGTCGACGCAGTAGAACATCGGGGTGGTCGTCCCAAAGCTGACCTGCGGATCAGCGTAGACATAGGCTCTATTGCTGCCGGTGCCGTCGGCGTTCGTGTAGGAAATGCTGGCCGTCGGCGCCGCGGATGTCCCGTCGTAGAGCTGTAGGTTTGTGATCTGTCCGGCACTCGCCGAGCTCACCAGAGCCAGCGAGAGCACCAACATCGTCAGAACCAAGTGCTTGTGCATTTTTTCCCCAAAAACTTCGAAATCTCGGATGCGACGCGGCCGAAGGATGAGGACCGGCATGTCCCGGTTGCAGACGCATCGTTCGCCCGACAAGGGAATTGTTGGACGCGTTCTTCCTGACGGAAAGACATGCTGATCTATTTCGACAGGAATGACGACATTCCGCGACACGACGCAGTATCGGCGCCTCACCGTGTCACGACGCCTGGTCGGGGACCGTCGAGAGTGGCAGGTGGACCTGGAAAATGGTTCCCTGGCCTGGGTTCGACGACCAGCGCAAGCGGCCGCCCGCGAGGTCGACGATGCGGGCGGCGCGCGGTAGGCCCAGGCCCAGGCCGCGGCCGGCGTGGCGTCCGCAGTAGAAGGGGTCGAACAGGTGGGCTGCCTCGCCCGCGGCCATCCCCTTGCCTGTGTCACTGAACGACCAGAGCAGCTCGTCGTCCTGTACGCATGACCGGACCTGGATCTTGCCTCCCGCGGGGGTGGCCTGCATGGCGTTGCGGATCAGGATATCGGCGAGATGTCGCAATCCATCGGGATCGGTCCAGGCCGCCGGTACGGATTCGTCGAGCTCGCTGGTGAGCCGGATCCCGCGGGCGGCGCACTCGTCTTGAAAATCGCGCAGGCAGGTGCGCAGGAGCTCCGAAGGCCGGCAGCTCCGCCGCCTCGGCACGGGTGGCCGTGCCACGAACATCAGGTCGCGCAGGATGCGATGAGCTCGCCCCGCCTGGTTGATCATGATCCGTAGCGATCGCGCCGTCTCGGGATCCTCGGTGCGGGCCAGCAGAAGCTGGGCCCGGCCCACGATCACCGCCAGCGGATTGTTGAGCTCGTGGCCGGCCCCCGCCGCAAACTCGCTCATGGCATCGCGCTTGCGCTCCTGGAGCCGCAGTTCCTCGTTATCGACCGCCTGGCGAAACGACGCGACGATCGACTGAACTCGGCATTCCAGGACGGCGCGATCGGAGACCAGGGCCGCCCAGGATTCCCAGGCCCCGCGGGTCGTTGCGGCAGCGAGCCGGCATTCCAGCTCCGATCGTTCTCGATCGCTCCACAGGTGAACGTGAGCCCGCACTCGCCCGTGGGCCCTGAGAGGGATCGCCAGGGTGGGGGGACGCTGTTCCCAGGACGGCGCTGAGGACCGGTCGTCTTCCGCGGGAGGGGCATCCTCCCCTCTTTCGGCCGTGGTGGGTGCGGAGGAATCGAGCCAGATCAATCGGGCCGCGCTCACCTCGGGCTCGGCACACCAGGTCATCGCGGCCCGAGCGGCCCATTCCTCGGGCGATTCCGCAGGGTCGGAATCGGCGAGGGCCCGCAAGAAGCGATCGCTGCGACCCTTGCCCTGCCGTTCGCTGGCCAGTTGCCGTCTCAACCGGGCATTCTGACGCGTCATCCGCTCTTCGTGCAGGGTGGCGTCGGCCGCGACAAACGCCCCTGAGCACCGAGCTTGAACCTCAGCCACCAGGATTCGCAGCCGTGGCTCGGTCGGCATGGCTTCCTGCGACGAACGCTTGCCAAGTGCCCAGGGAGTTTGCTCCGCCTGACGGCACGCCTCCTGGATGAAGGCCAACCGGGTGGGCTCATGAGCCGCGTGGTGCAGCGCCGGCCCATGATCACCGTGCAGCCAGGCTGCATCGGTCACGAGCGGATCGCACCCCCAACGCTCGGCCAGCCGCCGGCCCATGTCGTCCAGATCGGTGCCGAAATCGGCGATTTCCCGTTGCCTCCGGGAATTCGGGCTCTCCTCGTGCCACCACCGCACCAACCACTCCGGCTCCTGGGCCGCGGCCGCCCAGCACCCGAGCCGGCAGAGAAGCCCGGCCCTCGCCACGGCATCCGGTTCAGGATCGCCCGCGTCGCGCGCCAGCCGGCACGCAGCAATGCTGACTGCGACCGAGTACCGCCACAGCCGGCCGAGAATCTCGCCGACGGCGCCGGCCGAGACGGCCGCCGGCCACCACGGAGTTTCAGCGATTGACTCCAGCGGACCAACACGCTCGAGGGCAGTGGCCCGCACCAGCATCCACCCTGGGTCGAGCTCACAGATCGACCGCGTCTTCGCGGTATCGGGCACTTCGAGATCTTCGTCGTCCGGCTCCTCGGGCAGCGCGCAGACAACCGTCCGCGCCGTCAGTGGGCGCAGCGGAAGACGATCGAGCCGCGGGTTGCGGCGAACCCATCCCTCCGGGAGTGGTACTCCTCGCGGGTGAACACGCACCGACCGGGCTCCTTCCCGTTCGTGCCGTTACCGGGCTCGACAATCCTGTCCCGGTGGCAGCCACCGGCTGTTTCCGGGTGCCCGAAGCCCGTCGACCTTGCTCGACAAAACTTCTTGAGCCGGCGTTCAGCCGATCAAGCTGGTCTCCATATCCAACAGTCGGCAGACGCGTCGCAACAGTTCATCGATATCGAGCGGTTTGTGCAGGAACTCGTCGGCTCCCGACGCGCGCAGCTCCTGAATCTTGTCCTCCTCGATCATTCCCGAGATGCAGATGATCTTGATGTCCGACATGGTCGGATCACGACGAATAATCTCGCAGACCGCCTGTCCGTTGATGTCCGGTAACATGACGTCCAGGATGATCAGGTCGGGATGGTACTCCTTGGCCAACATCCCAGCACCAAATCCGTTGTTGACGGTCTTCGTCTCGAATCGGGCATCGCCCGCGAAGACCTCCGCGATCAAATCGACCACTGCCTGATCGTCGTCCACGATCAAGACCCGTCGTCGACCGCTTTCCAGGGCATCCGTCGGGATGCCGTTCTCCTTCATGAATCGGTACAGCGCATCACGAGGAATCCGCCGGAATCTCGAGCCGGGTACTCGGAACCCCTTGAGCTGACCCGAGTCAAAGCAGCGAATGATCGTCTGCTGACTCACTTTACATACCTTGGCCGCCTCGCCTGTCGTGAAAACCGTCTTCATCGTTGTGTAGGTCCCATCTTGTGAGATCAAGGACAAGGCCCTCCCTTTCCCCGTCAATTGGGACTCGTGCGGATTAGGAAGACGACGCCTGATCGGCCTCCGTGCTAACCCTCTCACGACGCGAACCCAACCTCCGATTGCCCCTCCACTGAGTGCCGTCAACCACACCAACCTCTCGGTAACGCGCCACTGTTAAAATCTACTGAACCTTCAGAAATTACCAATACTACCGATATCGCCAATTGTAGAATACCAGCCAATCTTGTCAATCCGAATGGCCGCATACCCCGAACTTTCACTACCCCTCCCTGCTTCCTGAAGATGCGCGGCTGCACGAGTTGTAACGACTTCCCCGTTTTTATGCCAGGAAAAATAGGGGAAAAAAGTTCGTTGCGTTCAGCGAGGGCGTTTCAAGGTGGTGAGTTTCGGCCAGTTTGACAAGAAAAAACGATCAGGGCGTGAAAGGCGTTGGCCAGCTTTTGGGCATGCCCGAGGAACTGGCAGCGTGTCAGCGGACTGCGAAGGTCTGATGAAGCCAGATGGCCTGTCTTGCCATTCTGCGATCAAGGGAAACGCCGGCTGAACGAACTGATTCGGAGACACAATTTCCTGACTGGCGGCCGATCCGATCCCTTTGTTCGCGGCCCTTGTGACGCCTAAAGCTCGGGCAACTGCATTGACAATTCGGCTTCACGGCGTTTGAGGTGGATGAGCAGTGTGGCGATGTCGGCCGGACTGATTCCGCTGATCCGGCCCGCCTGGCCGATCGACCGCGGTCGGACTCGCTCGAACTTCTCTCGGGCTTCCGCGCGCAGTTGAGCCATCGCGCGGTAATCGAGGTCGCCGGGGATCCGCTTATCTTCCAGCCTTCGAAATCGCTCGATCTGGTCGGTCTGCCGGCCGATGTACCCGTCGTACTTGGCCTCGATCGTCAACTGGTCGATCACGTCGGCGGCAAGTCCGGCTTCGCTGAGGCCGGGGTCGAGACCCAGCAGATCGTCCCAGCTCGTTTCGGGACGCCGCAACGCCTGGAAAAGGGTCGCGCCGCCGGCTCGTGTTCCGCAAAGTCGGTCACGCAATCGCATGATGGCGTCGCGGCGCGACTGAAATCGGGCCCACCGGACGTCGTCCACCAGACCCACTCGCCGTCCTTGCTCGGTGAGGCGAAGGTCAGCATTGTCGTGGCGAAGCATCAGTCGATACTCGGCACGGCTGGTAAACATGCGATAAGGTTCGTCGACGCCTCGCGTGACCAGGTCGTCGATCAGAACGCCGATGTATGCCTGCGAGCGATCCAGCACCAGAGGCGCCTCGTTCTTCACCATGAGGCCCGCGTTGATCCCGGCAATCAACCCTTGCGCGGCGGCCTCTTCGTAACCGGTCGTGCCGTTCAACTGGCCGGCGAAGAAGAGGTTGCGCACCGGCTTCGTCTCGAGCGTCGCGCGGAGCTGGGTCGGAGGTGCGAAGTCGTACTCGACCGCGTAGCCGAATCGCATGATCTCGGCGTGTTCGAGGCCGGGGATCAACGGGATGATCGACTCCTGGACGTCCCGGGGCAAACTGGTCGAGATACCGTTGCAGTAATACTCCAGCGTGTTCCGGCCTTCGGGCTCCAGGAAGATCTGGTGGCTCTCCCGGCCGGCGAACCGGACGACCTTGTCCTCGATCGAGGGACAGTAGCGCGGGCCCGTGCTTTGAATCTGGCCGGAATACATGGGCGCACGATCGAGGTTCGCGCGGATCAGGTCGTGTACCCTCGGATTGGTGTACGTGATATGGCAGTCGAGCTGGGGCTGACGGATGGTTTCGGTGAGGAACGAGAAGGCGACTGGCTCGGCATCTCCGGGCTGAGGTTGCAGCCGGGAGAAATCGATCGTGCGTCCGTTGAGCCGGGGGGGCGTGCCGGTCTTGAACCGCCGCAGCTCAAACCCCAACGAAAGCAGGCTTTGCGACAGTCCAACCGCGGCGACGTCGCCACCGCGCCCTCCCTGTGTCTTGACTTCGCCCGTATGCATCAGCGCCTGGAGAAAGGTGCCGGTGGTCACCACGAGTGCCGACGCGTGGTAGATCGCGCCACCCCGGCACTGAACGCCGGCGGCGCAGTCCCCCTCGACCACGATCGACTCAACCATTTCCTGCCGCAGTGACAGGTTTTCCTGGCGTTCGACCGTCAGTTTGGACAGGAATTGGTAAGCTTTCTTGTCACACTGGGCACGAGGGCTGTGCATGGCCGGCCCCTTGCCGCGATTGAGCAAGCGAAACTGGATCGCCGTCTCATCGGTGAACAGACCCATCGAGCCCCCGAGGGCGTCCACCTCGCGAACGATCTGCCCCTTGGCTACGCCCCCGATCGCCGGGTTGCAGCTCATCTGACCGACGGTGTCGCAGTTTATGGTGAGGAGCGCGGTGCGGAGACCCATGCGGGCGGCAGCCAGCGCGGCTTCGAGGCCGGCGTGGCCTGCCCCCACCACAACCACGTCAAACCGGTAGGGATCGCGCATCCGGGCTTCCTCGGGCTTTCCGGGTGACGGGGTGAAATCGCCGGCGGCCATCGGCTGGAAACAACGTGATCTCTCATTGTAAGCGTTGAGTCCCCATCGGGACACCGAATTCTCTGTCGCCAATTGGTCAGTAGGCAGTGGGCAGGAGACAGTAGGCAGTGAAGACGGCGCGGTGCGGGGAGCGCGGTGCGGAGTGCGCGGTGCGGGCTGCGGGTTGCGAGTCAGCGTATTGTCGCTGCCCGGCTGTCGAGAGAGGGGCCGAGCCAGTGGTTGCGCATGCTGCACGTAAGAGCCTTACACCTATATGATCTACAGAACGGGGAGGCGAGTTGCATAAGTTTTCGCAGATTATTGCGGAATGTTGGCGGAGACGGCGAGTCGACGAGGCGTCGAGGTGGGTGGGGCGGATCCGATTCGTCGACGGGCAGCGCGAAGCGGAGGCCGGCGAGGAATTGCCCGAGGATGGGACCGGTCGGCGCGGGACGCGGGCACCGTGGACGCGCCGGGTCCAGACAGCCAGGTGAACATTGGTCGGACCGATCGCCGCCTGTATCCCGATCGGCATCGTCTTTTCGAGCGCTTCGAGAATCCCGATCGAGCTTGGGAGGTGGCCACAACGGAGGCGCCCTGAAGTTCTGGCGCACAGAAGGGGGATGCGCCCACTTTTGGCTCAACCTGTCAACCTGTCGAAATTGGCCCTGTCCCACCTCCCAAAATCGGACCTGTCCCGCTTCTTCGTCCCCCGTGCATTGTGGTTCGGCCGGACGTGGTTAGGCGATCTCTGGACGGTCGCAAGGGGAAAACACCGGATGAGCGTGCACCGAGAGATCCACCTGGAAACCGAAATCTGCGATCACCTCGCCGCCAACGGCATCCTCCAAGAACGCCGGACCGCGCTGATCTCCGCCGCCGTCACCGGCAAGATCGATGTGCGAGGGTTAGCGGAATCGGAGGCGGTATGGAATCTGAGCGGAGTGGCGCTAGCCACCGGTGTTTGGCGATCGACGATCGATGGGTTTGCCGGCGGCTATTGCCGTGCCGCTCATAGGAGCGTCTCTCAGGACCGAATGGACCGCGGAAAATGAGCGGCATGGCGCTAGTGCCTTGTCAATCTTGATTTGAGAAGTTGGAGTCCCGGCTTAAGCCGGTCCTTTCCGCCTAAAGGCGGTACTCCAACCCATCAATCGACGGTTGACAGCCCACTAGCCACCGGTGTGTTGGGATCACCGGCGGCTAGCGCCGTGCCGCTCACAGGAGCGTCAAGATCGGGCACGGGCCTTGTTCCCCGAAGACGTGCTGGCCTGGGTGCAATCAACGCAACCCAAGGCGTCGGATGCGATCGCCAAGAACCACGGGGAGCACGCGACCGAAACCCTGCTCGCCCGCCTGCGCGATCAGATCGACCAGCGAGGTACCCTGGATGTGCTGCGGCATGACGTCGAGATGCTGGGCCTGCGACAGAAGTTGTCGCTGGCTCAGTTCAAACCCGCCCTGGCCATCAACCCCGACATCCTGGCCCGCTACGCCGCCAACCGCCTGCGCGTCGTGCGGCAGGTGCGGTACTCGGTTCACAACGAGAACAGCATCGACCTAGTGCTGTTCCCGAACGGACTGCCGATGGCGACGGTTAAATTGAAAACCGACTTCACGCAAAGCGTCGGCGACGCGATCGACCAGTACCGCTTCGACCGCCATCCCAAGCCGAAGGGCCAAGCCGCCGAGCCGCTGCTGTCCTTTCCCAGCGGGGCATTGGTCCATTTCGCCTTCGAGCGAACCACAGGCGTGGTGGCGACCATCACGGGCGAGGGCAGCAGCAAGAGCGGCGAGCTCGCGACGGCCCTCTCCGGCGACAAAAAGATCGTGGTCTGCACCATTCAGACATTTCCCTTCGCCCTGAAAGCCGTGCGCGAGCTCGCGGCCACTCAGGGCAAACTGTTCGCCGTGATCGCTGACGAGGCGCACAGCTCGCAGACCGGCGAAGCGGCGGCCAAGTTGAAGGCCGTGCTGACCGCCGAGGAACTGAAGGAACTCGGCGACGGAGGCGAGCGTCGAGGAATGCCAGGACGTACTCGCAAAGCGCCTCGTACGACGCTTGCGGCGAGGCGCTGTCGGTTGTCGCCGCGTGTCGAGCCGGACATGGTGAACACCCCTCGTGGGTCTGACGTCGGATCGAAGAGACTTGCCACTGGCCACTCGCTACTGCTACCCTGATTACCTTAGTCGATGGGACCAGATTCGTTTTCCGTTCCGACCTGCGAGGAAAGACAGCCATGGGCGAGACGCGCAAAGGCGAAGTGACGTTCAAGGGGAACCCGATCACCCTGGTGGGCCCCAAGCTCAGGCCCGGTGACAAGGCGCCCGACTTCACGTGCGTGGGGGCGGGCCTGGCGACCGTGTCTCTGAAAGACATTGCCGGCAAAGCCTGCATCTTCAGCGTGGTCCCCTCGCTCGACACCCCCGTCTGCAGCACGCAGACCAAGCGGTTCGCCGCGGAGCTCAAGGCGCTCGGGGACAAGGTCGCCGCCTACACCGTCAGTCTCGATCTACCGTTCGCGCAAGCGCGGTTCTGCACTGAGGCCGGCATCGAAAACCTCAAGAACCTGTCCGACACCCACAACCACAGCTTCGGCGAACATTTCGGCGTCTTGATCCAGGACTTGCCGATCCCCCTCCTGGCGCGGGCCGTCTTCGTCGTCGATGCGTCGAACACGATCCGATATGCCGACATCGTGCCCGAGATCGCTCAGGAACCCGACTACGAGCCGGCGCTCAAAGCCCTGAAGGGAGCCGCCGGGGCGTGATACGCCGAGCACCGGCCTCGGCGATCCGATTGCTTGAGAGCGGTCGGGGGAGATGGCCTTTCTGCCGATCCGCTTCCTCAGAGGGAGGGGATTTCGTCACGACCGGGCCCACGACGCGAAACGGGCCCGCATCCTGGCGTGATCTTCCGGTGCGCCGTAGTCGGGCAGGATGGCCAGCGTGAGAGCCGTTGCGCCGCGAACCACTGGCTCCCTCTCCCTCGGGGAGAGGGCTGGGGTGAGGGCCGATTGCACCAGCACCGCCGCTCGAAATATACCTCTTGTAGAAACGATGCGGATGGGGCGATTCAACTGGGGGAGGCTCTCGTTGCCGCTGGCCCCTCACCCCAGCCCTCTCCCGCGGGAGAGGGAGCCAGAAACAGTTCATCGGCCGCTGCTGTGCTGTGGCGGGGCCCGCCGCCCCTCTGCCCCTTGCAAGAAAAACCCCTCCGTCTGAGCCCGCCACGAACCCGGGTCCTTCCGTTCAATCGAGCAGTTTGATCCAGATATTGCGATACTCGACGGGGTTGCCGTGGTCCTGGAGGAGGATCGGTCCATCGTGGCCCTCCGGGAGCTCGATTCCGCCGGGGGTGGTTGAGGTCTCGGCGTTGTCGATCGTCGTCAGCCCGTTCTGGATCACCGTGACCCTTGCCTTCTTGACAACCTTGCCTTCCTCGACCACGGCTTTGTGGAACGTGACGTCGTAGGTCTGCCACTGGAGCGGTGGCTTGCAGGCGTTCACGGCCGGTACAATCTGCTTGTAGATCGCGCCACAGTCGTTGTCCTGGAGCTTGAGCCCATAGGAGTCGAGGACCTGGAGCTCGTGGATGCCGCCGAGGAAAACGCCGCTGTTGCCCCGAGCCTGACCGCGCGCTTTCGGCATGTACGGAACGTTGAATTCGAGATGGAGTTGAAAGTTGCCAAACCGCTTTTTCGTCATGATGTTGCCGCGGCCGACCGTGAAGATGCCGTCGGCGGCCGGCCAGCCGGCGGGGGTCTTTCCGTCCAGCTTGACCCAGCCTTCGAGGTCCTTGCCGTCGAACAAAACGACGGCACCCTCGGGCGGCTTCGCCCGCAGTGTGGAATCGTTCGGCTTGTTTTCAGCCTGTGACGGCAGGGCCGCCGCCGGTTGCGGGACGAGCGAGATCAGCAGCAAGCAGATCGGTCCGAGCTTCATGATGAGTCTCCACACGGGGTGTCGTGGTCGCGGCGGGTCTTGACATTCGCGCGGTCGTCGCACGTGCGGCTATAGTTTATCATCGCACCGCACGACGCGAATACGGAAGGGCCTGCCTGCCCGGGAAGAGAAGGTTCACGATGTCCGAGATCGACAAGGCCGCGGACGCGACCCCCGGGGCGGGGGATGTGGAGGCTTCTCCTTCCGCGGGTGGCACCGATGCCGCGCCTGACGATGAGCCGGGGCTCGAGGTGCTCGAAGGATTGGCGGAGGAGGACGAGGCGCCGGCCGCCTCGGCCGAGCCCGGAGCTGCGCCTCGGAATGAAGAAGCCGCCCTCCTGCCGTGGGTCGATGGCTCCTTGCTGCGTGACGCCCTCAAGGACCTGGGCGATGACCTCGGCCGGCGGCTCGATATGCTTCGCGCGATCTTCGAACGCGAGCTCCGCGCCGAGGCAACCCGCGAGCGGGTGATCGACCGGCTTCATGCGGAGCTTCAAGAATATAAGCAGGACCTGCTCTTGAAAGTCCAGCGGCCGATTTTCGTCGACCTGATCCAGCTCCATGACGACGTGGGCAAGATGATCGAGGCTCGCTCTTCTTCCGATGCCGGTGCCCTTCAGGCTGGGGCATTCCGCAGCATTCTCGAATCGATCCAGACCGCGATCGAGGACATCCTGTACCGGCAGGGCGTGGAACCGTTTGCCCTCGAGGGCAACGAGTTCGACCCCCGCAGACAACGGGCGATCTCGACCCTGGCGACGGATGACGCCGCGCTGAACAAAACGATCGCCTCGCGGCTCCGAAAAGGGTTCCTCGCCGGCGACAAGGTGATCCGCCCCGAAATCGTCACCGTCTTCACGCTGCGCCAGGGTCCAGGGGCTGAATAAGGCGAGTGGCAGGTCGAATGATCTCCGTAGCCGAAGTCGCCAGACTTCGGGCCGGAACTCTGGCGAGTTCCGCTACGGGTATGGCATTTTCTGCCGCTCGCCTAAAGGTCATCGTGCCGGAGCCGGCGCCGGCTTTTCCGTCTCGATCTTGTACACCTTCCCGTCCAGCTTCACGGTGACGGGCTCGGTCAAGCTCAGGTACTGGTTGTACTCGGCCTTCTGCGTGCGGGCCAGGCGGAAGTAGTCGTCACTGAACTGGTTGACCACGGTGGCCGTCTTGTCCTCGTCCGGGGTGACGGAGGCATCCACCCAGCGACTGTCCTTCCAGTAGAAGGTCTTGGAACCGATCTGGCGGACCTTGCCCTCAGTTGATTTCCCCTCCACCTGGGCTGGAACCGCGAAAGTTGAGCCACGGGCGAGGCCGCTGCCGCCTCTGGCGAGTCCACCCATCCCCCCCGCCATCTGACCTCCGCCACCTGACCTTGCCTTCGCGGCCGCACTCGAGCCCCGCTCGCGGCTCCCAAGTTGAAGGGCTGCCCCATCACCCGCGGCACCCTGCTGCGCTGGTGTGGCGGCTGGAAGCGACCGCGAAAAGCTCTCGTATTCCGCGCTCGGTGCTCGTGCGGCTTGCATCAAAGCCTGCTTGTCGCGTCTCTGGGTGACGCCGGAGCTTCCGCTCACGTCACCGAGCGCTTGCAGCGCTTCGCCGGCCCGCAATCGATTCTCTCCCAGTGCGTGGATCTGGACTCGTTCGTCGGCGAGGAACGAGGTATACGGCGTGAGGATGCCGTATTTCGTGCTGAGCGACACCAGCTCGTCGACCAGCTCCCGGTTCTGGCCGTGCATGTCGATCTGGTCGATGAGATCGCCGAGCCGGCGCACCGCCCACAGCCGCTCGACGAAGTCGTAACTTGACCCAAAGGATGCGCCGGCGAGCTCGGCGGGGAATTCAAGGCTTCTGCGCTCGCCGCCGACCTTGCCGGTGACGCGGATGGTCGTGCGGCCCGACTGGCGATACCTGCCCGCCCAGACGATCTGAGCCCCTTCGAACAGGTCAGGGATGTCGCGGGGGTAGGTTCGGTTGACGTCGATCCCCGCGAGCTCAAGATGGATGTCGGCCAGCACCGGGCTGGTCATCTTCGAGTAGAACCGTCCCACGTGCGTCTCGATGTCCTCGTCGGGTTTGACGTATTCGCTGGTCCCGCTGTTGCCGCCGCTGAGTCGATCCAGCAGCCGCGCGTTCACGTCATATCCCACCCCGAAACAGAAGATCCGCGCCCGGCGCGGGTTGGACTGCCGGCAGTTCTCCGCGATCGACAGCTCACGCGTCTCGCCGGCCGTGGGCAGGCCGTCGGTGAGGAACAAGATATAGCTCGGCCGCGACGTGTCGTGGATCATCGCGAGCGCAGTTTTGAGCGCGGAGTCGATGTTGGTGCTTCCCCCCTCGCGGATGTTGTCGACAAACCGCTCGGCTTCGTCCCGGACACCCGATCCGTACCGCTGGAGCTCGGGCTTGAAGCTCTCGGCCCGATCGTCGTAAACCACGATGTTGAAGAGGTCTTCGTCGCGCAGATTGTTGAGCACCGACTTGAGGGTCTTGCGCGCCTGTTCGATCTTCTTGCCGGCCATCGATCCGGACCGGTCGATGATGAAGACGACCGTCTTGGGAAGCGGCTTGGTGTCAGGCGGCTTGACCTCGGGGCTGGCGAGGACCAGGAAATAGCCGTCCTCGGAATCGGTCGGCCGAACGCTGAGGACCGACGCGCCGAGCGCTCCGTCGGCCAGGCTGTAAACGAGACGGAAATCATTACTGGGCACGACGTCGCGACGCTCGAGGCTCACCCGGACCTCGCGGTCGCCGAATCGCTGGATCGCGACATCGTCGCTCGGGCAGTAAACCGACTTGATGGCTTCCCGGCTCTGGATGGAAGCGCTGACGATCAGCCGCTGGATCGGCTTGGCGGTGAATTTCTGGGTGCCGAGCGGATACGAAAAGGCCACGACGTCCCGATCACGCTTGCAAAGCTGCGTGTAGCGCATCGTGACCTTGCGGTCGGCTCCTGGAGGGATGGGAAAGATGCTGGTGCGGTAGAGTCCCCGGCCCATGTACTCGAGGAGAGCGGGATCTCGCTTCGACCGAACCACTTCCTCGTAGATGCGCCTGGCTTCATCCTTCGGAAGCAACCGGCCCGTCAGCTCGCGACCGTCGACCATGAGCACGAAGTTCTGGATCGCTCCCTCCTCGGGAAGCGGGAACAAGAACTCGGCTTCGAGCTGGAACGAGCCGGGATTGTGGAAGGTCTGCGAGACCTGGACCTCCGCGACCTGGTCGCGGACCCGTCCGTCGATGCGGACTTCGCGGATCTCGTAAGAATGCCCGATCGGAACCTCCGGCCGCCGGTCGATGATGAGCCCTTGCGACCTGGCTGAAACAAGAAGCTGGTCCATCAGAACGATGGCCGCCACAAAGCCGATCGACCGACCTCGAATTCTCCACATCGTCGTTCCTCCCAGCGGCTTCTGCTCGCGGTGCAAACGAGCCCGGCTCCGCAGATCCAGGTCAGTGCCACCAGCGAAGAGCCGTGTCCTCAGACTGTCCGGTGATTGCGATCAAGGTCCCATTGACGATGCCGCCATGGACTCGTTCAGAGCGTCGTCGTGCTCTCCTAACCCTTTAGACGCAGACCGGGCCACTTCATTAGCGCGGAATTTGGTTTTCGCGTCAAAATGATCTGATCGCCGACTCGACGTCATCGTAGATCGAAAAAACCCGCTCGAAGTGGCCGATACGAAACGTGTCCATCAGGATCGGCCCCAGGCCGCAGAGAGTGAGCCGGCCCTTGGCGATCTCGATGTGTCGTTCCAGGCTCGCCAGCTTGGCGAGCATCGTGCTCGAGAGGTACTGGACATTGCGGAAGTCGAGAACGATCTTGGAGTAACCGTGATCCGAGATCAGGCTGTTCAACTCGATGCCGATTTCTTCAACGTTCGAAGCCTCGAACATCAATTGCGAGTTGATGAAGTCGACGACGGCGACTCCGTCGACATCCTTGACGATCAGGTGCTTGAATTTCGTCGCGGCCATGGTCGGACTCAGCAAGGTGGTCGACGTTGATCGATCGAAAGTTCACAATCTGACGATTCAGTCTAGACGATCAACCTGCGAACTTCCACCTCTTGTCACCACCGGCACGGCGGGGAATCGAGCCGATCGTCGGCCAAGCGATCAAATAATTTTTAGGTTTTTATTTGCATTAGTATTTCCTCGACGTTATTATCGACGGTCATGCCCCGGGAACCGGCGGTCGAGGCCGTGACGAGGGCGATATCGTGCAGGAGGGCGGCCGTCACACGGCGATCTCAAAGGCCCTCAATAGCAAGAATCTGGCGGGACCGCGCGGTCTGAAACCCGCGGCCTCGTTTCAAGGTTTGTCCCCGATCGCGCGTCCTTTCCATCGTCGGCCGTGCCGACGACGGACGCGCGTGCCCCCTATTTGGTAGCAAGGAGTCTGAAGATGATGCGTTCCTTTGGTAAGCTGGCCCTGACACTGGGTGCCCTGGCGCTCTTGGCCTCCCCAGCCTGGGCCCAGGGTCGCGGCGGCTTCGGTGGCGGCGCGGCCGGGTTCCTGATGGCCCCGAACGTCCAGAAGGACCTGAAGCTCACAGACGCACAGGTCAAGAAGGTCCAGGAGACCCTGCGCGAGATCAGGGAGAGTCACCAAGCCGATTATACGGCCCTGCGCGACGCCTCGCCGGACGTGCGGTTGACGAAGATGGCAACGCTGAACGAGACGGTCAGCGACGAGGTGAAGAAGGCCCTGTCGTTCTCGGCCGAGCAGTCAAAGCGGTTCGATCAGATCAGCTTGCAAGCGCACGGGCTCCAGGCTTTCGCCAGTCCCGCCGTCGCCGAGAAGCTGAAGCTGACCGACGACCAGAAGTCGAAGATCCGTGAGATCGCCGAAGCGACGCGGACTTCGGTCGGGGGAGCGCTCAGCAAGGACGCCAGCGAGCAACAGCGGACGGACGCTCGGAACAAGCGGACGGCGGCGCAAAAGGAGAACATGACCAAGGTCCAGGCCCTGCTCACGCACGACCAGAAGGACGCGTGGAAGGAACTGACCGGCGAGCCGATCGAAATCCAGTACCCGGCGCGGCGGTCGAATAACTGATCGTCCGACCTGGCTGGAAATCGGAATGCCCGATCTTCGCCGGATGGCACAGGCCATCCTGCGAAGATTTTTTTTGGCCCGCTGCCATGGTCCAATTATGAGCGTACAGCGGAGCAGAGTGCCGGAGCCGCCGGGGCAGTCGACAGTTCGGGTCGTGCGCGAGAGGGACGGCGATGCGATCACGAACGAGCCCGACCCGGACAAGCTCGCTGCCGATCTGAACGTCGACAACCCCGCCGACCGGTTCCTGCAGAGGCCGAATGCTGCCCTCGCCAGGGGCAGCTCCTGTCTTCCGGCGGTCTTCAAGGGATTCGGCCTCATGGTCGTGGGCTTCGGGGTCGTCGTCATGACGATCAACCTCGTCTTGACGGTCTTCTCCGCCGGCCGGAATGGTGGCAAGGTGGAAGCGATCGCGACGACGGGGGGCTTCCTCGTGGTCTGGGTCGGGTTCGGCGCAGTCTGGCTCGTCGTTATCGGCAAGATCTTCCCTGGTCCTGAGCGGTACTGGCGGCTGGACCTGGGGGACCACGGCTGGGTGTTGCGGCAGGGCCATTCCCGGCGGGTCCTGGGCCGGGTCTCCCCTCAAGAGATCGAAGGGCTGGCGCTCGATCGCCGGGGGAGGGTGGTTGCGGAAACGTGCGCGGGCAAACGCCGGAGGATCACCGGGCCGATGGCCCCATTCGAGTCGGCCTGGGCCGTGCACGCGCTCTCCGGCCTGCTGGGGCAATCCCCGGGCGCGGGCCGGATCGCGGATTCCACGATCTACGCTTGCGTGCCCACTCTCGATCCCGCGGCATCGCCGGCCTCGACCCTGAGGCACCGCCTCTCGAGGGTCGACCGCCCCTGGGGAGCGGCCATGGGATGCCTGGCCGTCAACGTGTTCTGGAACGGGATCACATGGCTCTTCGTCTGGGTGCAATTCAACCGCATGGACCCTCGGATGGAGGGGTGGAAAGGCTGGCTGTTTCTGGCCCCGTTCATTCTGATCGGCGCCGGCGGGCTTGCGCTCTTGGTGATGGCCCTACTCCAGGCTTTCAACGACACGCGGGCTGGCGCGACAATCGTCGAGGTCTCGATGAACCCACTGGAGCCGGGGGAGCCGTGTAAGGTCTTCGTCTCGTCCCCGGGGCAATCCGCGTTGACCGCGATGGTCGTGCGCCTGGTTTGCGTGGAAGAGGTGAAGTACAGGACGAGAGACAGGGAGTCCCCATTCGCGACGGAATCAAAGCGGGTTCGCGAGCTCGAGGTGTATCACGGCGATGGGCTCCCTTCCGTCGCCGGCCTGCCGTTCGAGACGACCTTTGAATTCGAAGTCCCGGCCGATTCGATGCACTCGCTCTAGGTCGAGCATAACAAGATCACCTGGCTACTCGAATTGAAAGGGGGGCCGGCCGACCGGCCGACGTTCGACCGCCAGTTCGCAATCGTCGTCAATCCCGCCCGTTCGTCCGGAGCGGTGTCATGAGTGAAGGCTCTCTCTCGATCGTGCTGGACCGCCCCGCCTTCGAGCCGGGCGAAACGCTCCGAGGTTCGTACCAGGTCGTGATGGCGGAACTGAGTCGCCTCGACGAAGTCGAGGTCACCATCGGCTGGCACACGGAGGGCAAAGGGTTGGAGGCGCGTGGCGTCGAGCACCACGAGGTTCAACGGGCCGGCAAGGGCTCGCTTGACCGCAATGGGTCCGGGAAATTCTCGGCGGTCCTGCCCGCCTCCCCGCTGAGTTACAACGGCGTGCTGATCAAGGTCTGCTGGGCGGTCCGGGTCTGCGCAAGCGTCTCGGGCGGTGGAGACATGAAATCCGAGGAGGCGTTCCAGCTCGGCCATGTCGCGAGTGTCGTCACGGATTCTTCGGCGATGGTCACCACAGACTATCGTTTTCGGTCAGGAAGGGTACCATTTTTTCGGTTCAGTGGGTACCACTAGACCGGTTGCGACAAAGCGGGACAGGTCCGCTTTTGAGAGGTCCTCACCAACTTCGGCCCCAGCGTGCTTGCCGCCGCCGCGGGCGTCGCCATCACACCCGACGGCGCGTGGGCGGTTCAACGACACCCGATCGAGGCTGATCGTCACCGGTTCACCTCTCCAGCGTGCCCCCGAACATCGTGGCCAGGGCCCTCAAGGCCGCCTTGGGCTCGCGGTCGATCGTGACCGCGCCGAAGGCCCCGAACGCGCCCAGCGACGTGAATGGGCGCCGGTGGTTGTAATCGGCCCAGGACCACAGAACGCCGCCCGAGACGTCCGGCGCACCGGAGATCGCGGTCCAGACCGCACGAATGTACTCGGCCTGGAAATCTTCCGTCGACGGGGCATCTCCGTGCAGACCATGCATGCCCATCGCTCCAAACTCGGTGATCAACAACGGCTTGTCCGGGAAGGCGTCGAGCTCCCGCCGCAGATGCTCCTCAGTTGGCCGCCGCGCCCGCGCTCCGAGCTGGTCACGATGCTCGGCCAGAGGCGCCGACAGCGAGCCGTGGTACATGTTGGTCGCCACGAGGTCGGCATCTTCAAAAGCCCGATGGACGCGGACCGAGCCGGGGGCCGTCACGAACGTGACCAGGCGCGTCGGGTCCAGCTCCTTCGTTCGGCGGATGAGCGCGCGCATGACCTTGATCCCGATTTCGTTGTCGGTCTTGGACTCGTTCGCCATGCTCCAGATGATCACGCTGGGGTGATTTCTGTCTCGGCGGATCATGGTTTCGAGCATCGGGAGAGCACGATCCAGTATCCTCTCGTCCTGAACCATTCCTTCCTTGCCGTACCACTCCACGCCCCACCAGTTGATCGGCAGCTCCTCCAGGAAGAGGATGCCCACCCGGTCGCAGAGCGCGAGGAACTCGGGCGCTTGCGGGTAGTGGGCGCGGATCAAGTTGACCCCCACCTTCTTCATCAGCCGCAGCTCGTCCTCAACCAGCGCCTGCGGGGGATTGGGGCCGAAGCGGCCATACTCGTCGTAGCGGTTGACGCCCCTGATCTTCAGGGCCCCGCCATTCAAGAGCAGTTGCCGGCCGCGGGCCGCGATCGTCCTGACCCCGAAGTGCGAGACGATGCGATCGAGCTCCTTGCCCTCCCGTTCCAGGGTCGCGACCAGGGTGTACAGTGCCGGCGACTCGGGCGACCAACGCGTAGCGTGCTCCAGCCTCAACGTCAATTGCTGCCGGGTCGTCCTGCCGCCGGCGCGGATCGCAGGTGTGGATGCCTGTGACAGCGGCACGGCCCCCCCTGCCCGCTCACCGCCGAAGATGCCGATCTTGAAAACGACGCCGGTGTCGTCCGTTCCCTCGCTGGCATTGAGCTGGGCAGTGCACGAGACCGCGGCACCCTCCCCTGCAGGGACCGCCCGGATCGTGAGGTCCGAGAGGAAGATCGGTCCCTTGCTCTCGACGCGGACGGGCTGCAGAATGCCTCCGTACTGCACCCATTCGATCTGCTTGGCCGCGGGCAGCCAATCGATCCGGGGCCGATTGTCCACTCGCAGAACCAGGTGGTTGACCGAGTCCTTGAGCTTGCCCGTGAC
Organism: Isosphaerales bacterium; assembly: GCA_044450785.1. Classification (GTDB taxonomy): domain Bacteria; phylum Planctomycetota; class Planctomycetia; order Isosphaerales; family Isosphaeraceae; genus JBIOJM01. The sequence goes on along the minus strand of JBIOJM010000007.1, from coordinate 3,737 downwards.
GTCGAACGCGAACGGGAGATAGCCGTCGATATGCTCGCCCAGGAGCTCGCCGTTGAGCCACACCCTGGCGTGGTACATCACCCGGCCGAACGTCAGGTGCTGGACCTTGCCCGCGCGGGCCCATGAACCGTCGAGGATGACGCTGTACCAGCCGATTCCCTCGTAGCCCCGCAGCGCCTCGTCGAACACGTCCCAGGCGCGAGGCACCTCCACCCCTGACCAGCGGGATCGATCAAAGCCGGCGTCGTACCAGTGGTCGCGCTCGCCGATATCGCGCGAATCAATCTGGAATCGCCAGCCCGCTCTGATCTCGGGCTCCTCTCGCGGTCCTCGCGCAGGCGTTTCGACATCCGAACCGGCGACGAGGCCGCCGGTTGAAAGGACCAGGATCGCAAAATAGGGGTGAAATAGCATCGGTTCTGGTTCGTTTCGGGCAAGATTCACCGGCTCATGGAGGTCAAGACAAGCAGTTGAGCATAACGCTCACAGCAGCGGACACAAGCGGGGCGAGGACGGAAGCCTCCTCCCGAGGCCCCAAACCTCTGCGATTCGCGCCGGTCAACCTTCGAACAGTCACGTGATCTCATCCGATGCAGCTTACAGGAAAAAGCTTAACAATCTTTGCGCTACGGTCAGTAAGGGGCCTGGACGCGGCGCTATTCTGAAACGAACATCGACGGGGTCTCGGAAAAAATGGGAGAGCGCCTGGTTCGGGACCGAGAGGTCGCTGGTTCAAATCCAGTCGCCCTGATTTGCAACGTGCGACCATAAGCGCGAACGCTGACCCCAGCAAGCAAAGAACGACTGGTGACGGCAACACGCCGCAGGCCCGGAATAGCTTGGAGAAACGGCGAAGTCGTGATAGGATAAGACCCGAAGGAGGAATCCGCGCATGACGATTCAACTGCCCCATGACCTAGAAACCTCTATCGAAGCCGTGGTGAATAGTGGCCAATTTGCCTCCGTCGATGCGGCGATGGCCGAAGCCGCGCGTCTATTGCTGCGGGGAATTCATGAAGGACGAATCGAGCCAACGCGCGCGACGCAACCCGCCGGAATGGGCTCGATCGGAGCCATGCACGAGGACGCCGATTTGCTGGGCGAGGTTACGCAGGCGATCATGCACAGCCGGGAGACACGGACGCTAAGGCTCCCGCCCGATGAATAATCACCGACCTGCTCACTTATGTCGCTGCCGAGGAGGTGCTGGAGTTCGGGCGACCGGCAGCCGAGGTTGCCGGCCGGATTTGGGGAGACCTGGACCGTACTGGCCAGCCGATCGGTTTTGCCGATCCGATGATTGCGGCCATCGCGTTGACGCATGGCCTTGAGCTGGCAACTGGCAACATTTCGCATTATCAACGCATCCAGCAACTCGGCTACCCGCTCACGCTTGCCAATTGGCGAGTCTGACGGCGTAGACGTCTGCCTGGGCAGATGTCAGTTCCCAATTGCGCACCGCCGCAAACGAAGTGGCATCGGCAATCGGGGCGCTGTCGAATATCACCAGGTCGGCGGATTGCGCCGCCGCCTGTTCGAGCAGGCCCGGCAACCGAGCCGCCTGGGCGGAGCGACGGTAGGGGCGTCTTGCTGGGCTGTCACAACATCGTGCCCGAGTCGCCGCAATTCTACCACCACCGGATAGAAGAAGTCCTCATCGGCGTAGAGCAGCATCGGCTGTCATCCCTCGACGCCTTCCTCTTCTTCCTCATTGCGGCGGATGGCCGCTTCAATCTCATCACGGTGCGCATCGGCGTAGTCAATCGCCATCGTTCAAATGACTGCGCCATTGCCGGCAAGCTCCTCGTGGAGCCGGAGCAACTGGCGTTCGAGATCGAAGACGAAGCGGGCCACGCCGGGCTTGAATCGTTTGCCACGGAGTGCAACGGTCACCGTCTGACGGCGGAGCCGGAACCACCGGATTTCACGAGACGATAGCGTCGGTACGGAGATGCCGATTCCAGCAACGACAGTCGTCCCCCGTTCGTCTATAATTGGGCGAAGGATGGCCTTGATTCGGGCATTCGTCTCGCTCCGGATGTTCGTCAGTCGGTCAAGTTCGGCCAGGTAATCGGGGAGAGTGTGAGTAGCAAGGCTGCGATCGCGTCGTGAAGGGTCGGGATGGCTTGCTCGATCCGATGCCGCCGGGCATCGACTTCGTGCTGTATGTCAGCCAATCACCGAATTCGTCCCAGATCGCCTTGTGAATCCCCTGGGGGTCGCGGAGCGTCGGCGGGAAAAGATCCACCACGAGCAGATTCACCCCTCGGTTCAGGATGTCGGCCGCGTTCTCGACGAACGTCCGGATTGCGTTCCGAGTGTCCTTGTTCCCCGGTGACATAATCTCGATGATGGCGACGACCTTCCCACGGCCATGCCGAATGACGACCCGGTCGGCCCGCTTGGCGTAGTTGATCTTCTCGAGCTTGGCGATCACCCGGGCGGTCGGCGGGACCGCGGCAACGGCGATCCCGCCTGGGTCGCCCGTCGGCGCGCGTGAGTGCCGGGTGACGACATCCGGGATCCGGCGGCCGGTGACCTGCTCAGCCATCGCCATGTACTCGGCCGGAAGCAGCCCGCCGTTCAGGGCGTTTCGGATTTCGACCACCCAGCATTGGTGGAAGTCGTGAAAGTCACCCGGCTCGAGTCGGGTCCAGTCGTGGATCGGCATGATGAACCTCCTCAGAAACCAAGGATGATATGGACGAACGGGGCCTGGGGATCAACCTCAACATTGGATTGGGAGAGACACGATGGGCAGCCAGAAAAGCCTGAGGAAGTCAACACCGGCGCGGGTTGCCGCGACCATGACAGCCATGGCTGCATTGGCCTGCCCGTCATGCCGGCCCGCGACAGAGCAGACCCGAGCAGAGCAATCCCCCTCCTCGGGTTGCACCACCACCGGGACGTGGAAAAAATGCAAGTCGATGACGCAGGGAGCGGTATTTGCCGGAACCGTGCTGGGACCGGACGGCCACATTTATGTCATTAGCGGAAGCACACAGTACGACGTCAAGCTCACGGCTGCCGTTCGCGTTTATCGTCCCGACCAGAACGCATGGGCCGAAGTGTCCCCCATCCCGACCCCGCGCACGGAACCCGGTGCCGCAGCCGGATCGGATGGCAGGATCTATGTCGTGGGAGGGTCGGACAAGGACCACAAGAAGAACGTGGTGGAAGCCTACAACCCACAGACAGACACCTGGGCCCGGCTCACGCCCATGCCGACCCCGAGAGAGTCCCTCTGCGCCGTAGCAGCGAAGGGTGCCGATGGACGCATTCGCATTTATGCCATCGGCGGGAGGGACCGGTCCAAGCCCGGCAATGGCCTGAGCACTGTCGAAGCCTACGACCCGGGTGCCGACACATGGACGGCGATGGCCCCGATGCCAACGCATCGTCACGGCCACGCCGCCACTCTGGGTCCGGATGGCTGCATCTACGTGCTTGGGGGCACCAACGATAAGGTGTTTTTCACCAATGTCGTGGAGATCTTCGACCCCGTGAAGAACTCATGGACCAAGGGGACGCCTATGCCCTACGGCCAGGAGTGCGCGGCTGCCACCTTCACCGCGGGGCCAGACGGTGAGGTCCTGGTCTTTGCAGGCTGGGATAGCCGCAAGCGACCCATTCCCAGCGCCGTCGCTTTCAATCCCCGTACCAACCTATGGCGATCCTTGCCCCCAGTGCCTTCCGCCAGGGCTGCGGGGGGTGCGGTTACGTTGGAAGGGGCGGAC
>JBIOJM010000006.1:0-71527 GCA_044450785.1 Isosphaerales bacterium | reverse complement strand
GCGCTGAAACCAGCCTTGTCGCTTCAATTCCAACGACTGGAACCTCCGCCACTCGCGCCAGTCAACCGGCAAGACGTCAGGTGGTCGCATCCTGCCATCTTACCGAAAAAGTTTAACCTTCTTTGCGCGACGGTCAGTAACGCTACCAACCACGACGACAGAGCTCGAAACACCATGGTCAACCCTTCATCGAACGACGAGGCAATCGACAATCCCCTCAAGGACGAAGGACCCGTCGAGGTGCTGCTGCGTCCGCATTATCCCGCAGCTCGGCATGCGTGGCATAATCGTCAATCCTCCCGTCGCCACGATGGTCGCGTCGTGTCACTCACACGAGTTCGAACCGCTCCCCAGAACGATCACGACACGCGTAATCCCATGGCGGACGAAGAGTTCGGTCCTGAGCCCGAAACCCAAGAAAACCCGTGACGCGTCCAAGTCTAGTCGCAAGTCCAATGCTACCAAGGCCGTGTCGCACCGTGTCGCAACTTTCGGTCCAAAAGCCGTGTGTGTGTGAGCCTCGCCTCAGGAGTTGGCCGCCGTGGATCACTCACGATCAGTGCTGGATCTCCAAAGAGCTGCGAAAGATAATGCTCCTGGAGATCCGCGGGTAAGTCCGGTTCTTGGGAGTTGAACGGTCATGGCCCGAATCCCGCCCTTGCAAGACGCTGATGAAGATGCCACCCCCGAGGCCTGCGCCGCGCTGGACGCGATCCGCGCGACGCACGGCCGGGTCACCAACATGAAGCGCACGCTGGCGCGCGAGCCGGTTGCTCTGCGCGCCCTGATGACCTGGTACGACCTGCGCGATCAGGTCCTCCCTTTCCTGGGCCATCGACTGACCATGCTCTTCGCTCACGCCATCTCGGCGGGGACGGATTGCCTGGTCTGCTCGACGTTTTTCCGCCGAATCCTGATGGATGCCGGCGAAGATCCGGAGGCCTTGCTTCTGGACGAGTGGGAGCAAACCATCATCGACTACGGCCGGCAACTGGCCGTTGATCCTCACGGCGTCTCCGACGAGCTTTTCGGTCGCCTGGCGAATCGTCTGCGGCCCGAGCAGGTCGTGGCGTTGACGGCTTTCGGCGGGCTCATGGTCGCGACAAATCTGTTCAACAACGCGCTCAAAGTTGACCTGGACGATTACCTCCATGCTTACCGCAAGGAGGACCAGCGATGAGCACGGCCGCGGCAGCGGGCGGTCGAACCGCATTCGACCTGGCCGGACAGGTGGCCCTGATCACCGGGGCCGCGCACGGGCAAGGGCGCGCATCCGCCCTGGCTCTGGCTCGCGAGGGGGTCCGGATCGCGGCCCTGGATGTCGCGCGGCCGCTGGCTTATCCGGGTTACGCCATGGGCTCGTCCGACGAGCTCGCGACCCTGGCCCAGGAGTGCCAAGCGCTGGGCGTCGACTGCTTGACCTTCGCCGCCGACGTTCGCGACGACGTCGCCGTCAGCAGCGCGGTGCACGCCGCGGCCGAGCGGTTCGGCCGCATCGACATCCTGTTCAACAACGCGGGCATCTGCGGCTATGGTCTGGCGCACGAGCTCACCGAGAACGCCTGGGACGCCATGCTCGACATCAACCTGAAGGGGGCCTGGCTGGTCGCCCGCCGGGTCATCCCGATCATGATCGAACACCGCCGTGGCGTGATCATCAACAATTCATCGGTGGCCGGTCTGCGCGGCATGGCCCGGCTGAGTCATTACGCCGCGTCGAAGTGGGGACTCGTGGGCTTGACCAAGTCGTGGGCCATCGAGCTGGCCCCCTACAACATCCGGGTCATCGCGCTCTGCCCGACCGGCGTCAACACACCCATGAACGACGGCCTGGCGATGCTCGAAGGCAAAACTCCCCGGGAAATCGCCGAGCGGTCCGCCGGGAACTTGCTCCCCATGTCGTGGATCGAGCCGGAGGACGTCGCCGGCGCGGTTGTGTTTCTGGCCTCTCACCATGCGCGGTCAATGACCGGCTCGGAGTTCGTGCTCGACGCGGGATTGCTCACGCGCTAAGGATGTTTTCCAAACACGTATCATCGTAACATACAGGTGAGTGATTGGGCGTCGGTGTGGCGCGACGTCGGGGGCCGGGTGAGATCGAGGTGAACGATGAGTCTCGACCGCTACCGGCTGCAGGCCCAGCTTGGGGCCGGTCCCGACGGAATTGCGTACCGAGCCGTTGCCGAGGACGGGGCGACGGTGGTGGAGGTTTTCGACCTGAGCCGCGCCCGGAGCGACGCCAGCCGCTGGGGACGACTGGTTCCTCGACTCCGGATGGCGGATGAGCTCGCGCACCCCTCGGTGATCCGCATCATCGAGCTGGGGCTGGCCGATGACCCGCCTTACGCGGTCCTGGAATGGGTCGGCACGGTGTCGCTCGCCGCGGTGGTGGGCATCTCGGGTCCCAAGACCCGTGATGAGGCGATGAAGCTGGTCCGGGAACTGGCCGGCGCTTTGGGAGCGGCCCATCAACTGGGATTGGCCCACGGACGGCTTGGACCGGGTCACGTGCTCCTCGTCGACGGAGCTCAACCGAAGCTCGACTTCACCGGCGCGGAGGTTGGTTTCCCGATCGACTCGGAAACGACGCGGGCGCTCGACGCGGCCTGTCGCGATGCAAGAAACCGCGGCGGTCTGGCCTCTGACCGGGCTGCTGATCTCTACAGTCTGGGCGCGCTGCTCGCCTGGCTGCTGACCGGGCGGCTGGACCATGATCCGGGTGGCCCCGGACTCGAGGCCGGCTCTTCCTTGACCGACCTGGTGCGCAAGCTGCTGGCCGACGATCCGGCCGAGCGCCCGACCGCACGTGAGGTAGAAGAGCAGGTTGCCGGGCTCCTGGCCCCGATGGACGCCACAGGGAATTGGGAGAAGTCGGGAGAGACCGTCGCACGATCAAGCTTGCCCGCTCGACCGGACAGGTCGAAATCGATCGCCCTCGAAGCGGGCTTTCCTCGGCTGGGCCGCTATCGCCTGCTCGACAAGCTGGGCGAGGGAGGCCAGGGAGTCGTCTACCGCGCCCAGGACCCAGCCGACGGCTCCGTGGTCGCAATCAAGATCTTGCGAACGAACCGAGTCGACAACCCCGATGTCCTCAGGCGGTTTCGCAAGGAGGCCCGGCTCATGGCCGAGGCCAACAACCCCTACGTGGTCAACCTGCTCGAATTCAACGATGAAGACGGCATCCCGTACATGGTCCTGGAATTCGTGGCCGGTGAGGGCCTGGACCACCTGCTGGCGAAACGGAGGCGGCTCGACGAACGGGCAGCGCTCTCGATCATGGCGGAGGTGGCGCGCGGCTTGATGGAGGCCCACGAGCGTGGGATCGTCCACCGCGACATCAAGCCGGCCAACATCCTGCTTCAGGATCCGAATCCCGCCGCCGCCATCCCGATGGGGGAGACGATCGATCTCAAGCTCGAGTCCGGATCGCACCCCGGCTCCGCGGAACCTGCCGCGGTCTCGGTCGAAACCGCCGCTGCGGTGCCTCGGGTCAAGATCTCCGACTTCGGTCTGGCCCGGCACGTGGTCGATACCGAATCACTGGCCATGACCGCGGCCGGCGCGCTGCTGGGAACACCTCACTACATGGCGCCTGAGCAATGGACGGGGCGTGCCGTCGATCCTCGGACCGACGTTTACGCGATGGGTGCCACCTTGTTTCATCTCCTGGCCGGCCGGCCTCCGTTCGCGGCGGAGACGCGGGACGCGCTCTGCGCGCAGCACTGCAACGAGCCGCCCCCTCGCCTTGCGACCCTGAACCCAGGCGTCAGCGATGGGGTCGCGCGGATGGTCGAGCGAGCCTTGTCCAAGCAGCCTGAGGATCGGTTCGTCGACGCCGGGGCGATGCTGCGCGACCTCGAGGCCCTGCTCCACGGCAAACCGAGCGACCTGGCGATCCATCCCCGACTGCCGGACTGTGATCCCGGGCGGATCCTCCAGTTCGAGTTCCGATGGGAGCTGGAATCGTCGCCGCGGCAGCTCTGGCCGCTGGTGACCAATACCGATCGGCTCGACCGAGCGATCGGGTTTGCGCCGGTACGGTACAAGACCCGTTACGAGCCGGTCCGCGGCGTGCGGACCTTTGTCGAGGGCCGCAAGGCCGGACAGGTCGAAATCGGAGAGGAGCATCCGTACGAATGGATCGAGCCGCGGCGGATGGCGGTGCTGCGGGAGTACAGCCAGGGACCGTTCCGGTGGCTGGTCAGCGTCGTCGAGCTGTTGCCCCGGCCCGGAGGCGGCACGACATTGGTCCATCGCCTTCGGCTCGAGCCGAGTTCGTGGAAAGTCCGCGTCGGATCCCGCTGGGGGGTGGGCGTCAGCCTCCGCAAAAGCCTGGAGCGCGTCTATCGGCGCATCGACGCGACCGTGCAGAGCCAGAGGGGGCGCGGGGCTTCGCCCGGAGCCGATCCCTTCGAGGAGCCGGCCCGGATCACGGGCCCACGCCGCCAGCGGCTCGAGCACCTGCTCGACCGACTGGTCGAGCACGGTATCGATGCGTCGACCGTCGACCGGCTGGGCGAGCATCTGACACTCGGGTCGGCCCAGGAGATCGCCCGCATCCGCCCCGTGGCCCTGGCGGAGCTCTGGGGTCTCGATCCCGACCAGGTCGTCGCCGCCTGCCTGCGCGGCGCGAGTGCGGGCCTGCTCGAGCTGCACTGGGACCTGCTCTGCCCGGTCTGTCGCATCTCATGCCAGGTAACAGACACGCTCCGCGCGATCGCCGAACATGCCCACTGCGAGGCATGCCACCTCGATTTTCAGCTCGATTTCGCCAACTCGATCGAGCTGATCTTCCGGGTCCATCCGGAGATTCGGGAGGTGGACCTGGGTACGTACTGCATCGGCGGACCGGCGCATTCGCCACATGTCCTGGCTCAGGTCCGCGTCGCCCCGCGGGAGCGGATCGAGCTGGATCTCGAGCTGCCGGAGGGCTCGTACCGGCTCCGCGGCCCGCAGTTACCGTGGTCGGTCGACTTCGAGGTCCAGAAGACTGCGACGATCCGGCGCTGGGATATCGGGCTCGAGTCGGGGCCGGGACCGGAGAGTCCCCCCATGTTGCGAGCCGGAGCCCAGGTCCTGATCCTGAGCAACGGACATGACCGGGAGCTGGTGGTCCGCGTCGAGCGAAGAGCGTCGCGGAGCGACGCCTTGACCGCGGCGCGTGCCGCGTCGCTGGCCCTGTTTCGCGAGCTGTTCCCGGGTGAGGTCCTCGCGCCTGGCCAGCTCGCCACGGTCTCGACGGTGACGCTCCTGGTCACCGCACTCGATGCGAACCAGGCCGACGCCCTCTACCGGGACCTGGACGACGCCAGCGCCTTCAACGTGATCCACGAGCATTTCGAACGGCTGGGAGCTGCGATCCGCCAGGGCGGGGGAGCGGTCGTCAAGACGATGGGCGAGGGGATGCTGGCGTCGTTTGGCGACGTGGCCGCGGCGGTCCGGACCGCGCTGGAACTGCCGCACGAGCTCGCCTTGAGTGAGGCGACGCGCCCGCTTCGCCTACGAACCGGCGTCCATCGCGGCCGGATGCTGGCTGCCACCCTCAACGATCATCTCGACTATTTCGGGACGACGGCCCGGCAAGCCACGGCGATTCTCCAATATGCCCGCGGCAATGAGCTCGTTCTGACCCGGGCCGTGGCGTCCGATCCTGAAGTCGGGGCCCTGCTGAACGAGCGCCGAATCGAAGGCGAGGTGGTCCCAACCGATCTCGCCGGACATCCGCACGTGATCCGGATCCGGGTCGGTGCGGAAGAGGAATCGTCTTCCCAACCAGCGTGAAACCATCGTATCCTGACCGTAACAAACTCTCATCACGCGTCGAGAGTTAACCCCGCAGAAGATCCCGCCGGCGTTGATCCCTCCATTGATCCCGGACGACCTCATGAAGAAGCATGTCCTGATCAATATCACATTGGCATGGTTATTCACAATCACCACAGTCCTTGCACCGGCGGCTACCGCCGGCGATGAGACGACGGCGGCCGGGAACGGTTCCCAGGCCAAACCCTATGATCCCCCCATTGTTCCGGCCTCGGACGAAGCGAAGCGGGCGATTCGTTCATTCCACGTGCCGGCGGGACTGACCGTCGAGCTGTTCGCGGCCGAACCGCTCCTGGCCAACCCGGTCGCCTTCTGCTTGGATGAAAAGGGGGTCGTCTACGTCGCGGAGACGTTCCGCTTGAACGAGGGAGTGACGGATACGCGTGGGCACATGGATTGGCTCGACGCCGACCTCGCCTGCCGGACGGTCGCCGACCGGGTGGCGATGTATCGGAAATACCTGGGAAAGAAGTTCGAGACGTACCACTTGCAGCACGAGCGCGTGCGGCGCATCGTGGACCGCGACGGTGATGGCCGGGCCGATGCGGCCACGGTTTTCGCCGACGAGTTCAACGACCCGGCCGCCGGGATCGGCGCCGGGGTGCTGGCGCGCAAGGACGATGTCTGGTACGCGTGCATCCCCTGGCTCTGGAAGCTGCGCGATACCAACGGTGACGGCCGGGCCGATCAGCGCACGCTCCTGCACGAGGGCTACGGCGTCCACGTCGGATTCCTGGGCCACGACCTGCACGGCCTGCGGTTCGGCCCGGATGGGCGGCTCTATTTCAGCATCGGCGACCGCGGGTTCAACGTGACGACCGGGGTTGGCCGCACGCTGACCGTCCCTGACACCGGCTCGGTCCTGCGCTGCAACCCTGACGGCAGCGAGCTCGAGGTGTTCGCCACCGGGCTCCGCAACCCGCAGGAGCTGGCGTTCGATGAATACGGCAATCTGTTTACCGGCGACAACAACTCGGACAGCGGCGATCGCGCGCGCTGGGTCTATGTCGTCGAGGGGGGCGACAGCGGCTGGCGGATCGGCTACCAGTTCATCGAAGCACCGATCAGCCGAGGTCCGTGGAACGAGGAAAAGCTGTGGCACCCGGCCTTCACCGGCCAGGCGGCGTACATCGTGCCACCGATCGCCAACCTCGCCGACGGCCCCTCCGGTCTGACCTACGATCCGGGCGTCAGCCTGCTGCCAGCGCAGTACCATGACCACTTCTTCCTGGTCGATTTCCGCGGGTCGAGCAGCTCGTCGGGGATTCGCACGTTCACGCTCAAGCCCAAGGGGGCATCGTTTCAGCTCGTCGATCCGCAGAAATTCGTGTGGTCGGTACTGGCGACCGACGTCGACTTCGGTCCCGACGGAGCGGTTTATTTCAGCGACTGGGTCGAAGGGTGGGGGAAGCCGAACAAGGGGCGGATCTACCGGGTGGTCGACCGGTCGCGAACCAACGACTCGCAGGTCCGGGAGGTCAAGGCGCTGCTGGCCCAGGGGATGGAGGGACGGTCCGAGAATGGACTCGCCCGGCTGCTCGCTCACGCGGACATGCGGGTCCGCCAGGAGGCTCAGTTCGAGCTGGCCGCGCGGGGTCACGAGGCGTGGGGAACGCTGGCCAGGATCGCCGGTTCGAAGGAAAACACGCTCGCCCGGATCCACGCGATCTGGGGCTTGGGCCAGGCCGCCCGGACGTCGCGCGGCGGCCGTCGCCAAACTCCGTTGGGGGCGCTCTTGCCCCTGCTCGATGATGCCGATCCCGAGGTGCGCTCCCAGGCGGCCAAAGTGCTGGGCGAAGCAAAAGAGCCAAGGGCCCTCGATCGGCTGATCGGTCTGCTCGATGACGCCAGCCCGCGGGTCCGCTTCTTCGCGGCCATCGCCTTGGGCAAGCTCAGCCGCTCGGAGGCGATCGAACCGCTCTTGAGGATGCTCCGCGCCAACGCCGATCTGGACCCGTGCCTGCGGCACGCCGGAGTGATGGGGCTGGTCGGCTCCGGCAACCCGGCCGCATGGAAGACGGCGACGCGACCGGAGTCGCCCGCAGCGCGGATGGGGATCCTGCTGGCCTTGCGACGGGTCGGAGATCCCAGTATCGCCCGGTTCCTGAACGATCCCGATCCCCGGCTCGTGCTCGAAGCGGCACGGGCAATCAACGACGTGCCGATCGCGGCGGCGCTGCCCGCACTCGCCGCAATTCCTCTCTCCTCGAGCATGTCGTTGCCTCTCTTGCGTCGCATCCTCAACGCGAACTTCCGGCTGGGTCAGGCCGAGCACGCAGCCGCGCTGGTCGCGGCCGCCGAGAGGCCCGACTTGCCCGACGCCGCGCGCGTCGTGGCGCTCGGGATGCTGGCGAAGTGGGCGAAACCGCCGGGACGTGACCAGGTCGTGGGACTGTGGCGGCCGATCCAGCCGCGGTCGAACCGGCCGGCCGCCGTCGCCCTGGGGGCCAAGGTTGCGGCACTCTTTTCCTCGGCGCCTCCGACGGTCCGCACCGCGGCCGTGCTCGCCACGGCGGCCCTGGAGATCAAGGGCGCCGGCGTTCGCCTGGCAGCGCTTGCCGGCGATCGCGAACAACCCGACAGGACCCGCGCCGAGGCGCTCAAGGCTCTCGACGTCTTGAACGATCCAGGTCGAGTCGAAGCTGCTCGCCGAGCCCTGATCCTGCCCGGTTCCAAGAGCCGCATCGAGGCTCTTCGAGTGCTCGCCAAGGTCGATCCCGCCGCGGCGATCGCCCCACTTCAGGACCAGCTCGCACATGGCTCGACGGCCGAGCGGCAAGGGGCCATCGCCGTCCTGGCTGCCATGCCCGGCGATGCGGCCTGCCACGAATTGCTCGGCTGGCTCGACCGGCTGATCGCCGGCCAGGTCCCCGCCGAAATCCAGCTCGACCTGATTGAGGCCGCCGCCCGACGCACCGATCCCGAGCTGCGCCGCAAGCTTCAACAGTATGAATCGTCCAAGCCTCAGAGCGACGCGCTGGCACCTTACCGCGAAGTGTTGTGCGGCGGCGACCCCCAGCGCGGAATGACAATCTTCACGACCAAGGCCGAGCTCGAATGCGTTCGCTGCCACAAGGTCAAGGGCCTGACCGACGACACGGCCGGCAGTGATGTCGGCCCCGAGCTTTCAGGCATCGGCACCCGCCAGACTCGAACCTATCTGCTCGAATCGCTCCTCAACCCCAACAAGCAGATCGCCCAGGGCTTCGAGTCGGTCGTGCTGGGCACCAGTGACGGTGAGGTCCACACCGGCGTCCTCCGCGGCGAAGACGCCACGGAGGTGCGGCTCATCACCGCCCTTGGCAAACTCATTGCCGTGCCCAAGGGCACGATCGAAGAGCGCAAGAGCGGCCCCTCAGCGATGCCCGAGGACCTGGCGCGGAAGCTTTCCAAGAGCGAGCTCCGCGACCTGATTGAGTTCCTCGCCAATCTCAAGACCACGCCCAAGGCCCCTTGAGCACGCCGGTAGGCATCTGAGCTGAGCCGCCGCCGCCTGGATCTTCGACAGGAGGCCGGGAAGCGACGACGGCCTCTGTACCGCCTTGAGAATCAAGCCGGCCTTGCTGGCTGCGCGGCGGTCCAACGACAATCAGACCGCCGCGGTCAGCGGATCATTTCTTCTTCTCAGCCGGGGCGGTCTCAGCCGGAGGAGTGTCAGCCGGCTTCTTCTCCCCAGCTTTGGTCTCTTTCGGCTTGGTCGTAGTGACCTTATTCTTCGCATTTTGGGACATGATATCTAACTGCTTATCAATCCCCGCGGGATTCGGGGCCTTATATTGAACAGGCCCCGATTCAGGCTGGCTTTCGCCACAACCGGCGAGGGTGAAGGCCAGGACGACTCCCGCGATCTCCAGGCTAAGTCGGCGCATCGGTGTTTTCTCCCCAGGGAAGGTAAGATGCCCGGGGGCGGCTCCAGGCCGCCACCGAGCGGATCGTTGGATCAATAGGCATCGGAGCTGATGGCTTCATTGCCGTTGCGAGTGCCCAGTGCCCACCAATTCTGGTACGCGATCGAGTTCTTGATGAACCGGACGGACCCATCAGCGTAACAGATGTTGACTCCGCCGGGATGGTTGCAACTGGGCGGAATCGCATCCATGAACGTGCCCCAGCCTCCGGTGGTGGTGCCGAGTCCGGGACCACCGACACCTCCGGGGTTCACGGTGGGATCGTTCTGGGCCGCGCAGCTCGTAGTGTTGGGTGGCATGAAGTGGTTGTACGCGTCCCACGACAGACTGGATCCGGGGTTGCCGGCGAGCCAGATGTTGCCGTTGGCCGGTGGGAGTCCACTACCGGGTGTGCCAACGGAAAGATAGGCACCGGGAAGTGCCTTGCAAGCCTGCATGAAGAGCGTGGCCGTGATTCCACCATTGGGGCCCTGGTCCCAGAAATTGTTGATGGGGACAAGCCACTCATACGTGCCTTTCCGATCGGTTGCGGCCAGCGCGATTGGTCCATTTGGACCGGAACCGATCAAGGTTTCGCTGAACAACGCCGTGTTCGAAAGGCCGTCGGTGATCCCCTCGGGCCCGAACGTGGTGCCGCTGTTGGAGTTCCAGTAAGTCCCACAATAGCTCAAGGGCGGATCGTCTCTCAGCGGTACCAGCACACCGCTCCAGGCCATGAAATTGGCCGGCCCTCCGACGTTGGCGACATAGTTCCTGCGCGTCCCCGGCCCAATCGTCGTCACTTTCCTGTCTTCTGAGGGGCAGAGTAAGATGGCCACTTGAGTGGCCAGCACGGTCGTATTCTGCGGATCCCATCCGAAGGCGACCGGTCCGCGCCATCCCGAACTCATGGACCAGTTCAAATTGTTGTACAACGGAACCTGCTCGATCTGCGCCAGCAGCGAAGCGGTCCAGTCCAACGGCCATGGGTCGTAGTAAATGCCCTTGAGAGGGAAGGTGTTTCCCCAGACGTTGAAGCTCCCGTTCGAAACCAAGGGAGGGTAAGTCCCAAGTTGAGTCTGGTAACTGTGAGCGGCAAGGCCCAGTTGCTTCAGGTTGCTGGAGCACTGGGCCCGTCGCGCTGCCTCGCGCGCGGACTGGATCGCGGGCAGCAGCAAGGCAACGAGAATGGCGATGATGGCGATGACAACTAACAACTCGATGAGCGTGAAGCCTCGGCGAGTGCGCATGCAATTCCCCCTTTTCGGGCTCACTGGACTTGAAATCGACTGCTCCCCTCGGTTCGACCCAATGATTCTCTCAGCGGGCTCGCGCATCCGAGATTGCCTCCAAGTCAAACCGACGTCTTGCTGATCTGGTCCAACCCCACCCAAACCAACGGAAGAAAGCGGAGTGAGAATTGTCTTCAATCCTACCTATCCTATTGAATCACGCTCAAACCGCAAGGAGATACCGGACATCACTCGCAGGGATATCACGAGATGGACCAAAATCATGCGTGCGTGCACCAAGAGATCGATTTCGTGGAAATCACCTTTGTCTGGGTAGCCTCGGCGTTCTTGCTGGCATGAGGCTCCACATTCAGGCAGAATTGACCGAGGACACCATCCCTGGTCCGTACCGATCTTTCTCAAGGGGGGGAACGGGGTCGTGGCGACGTTGCTCGAGCTGACCGGGATCAGCAAGGCATTTGCCGGCGTCCAGGCCTTGAAGGGGGTCTCGTTCGACCTGCGTGCTGGGGAAGTCCACGCCTTGGTGGGCGAGAACGGCGCGGGGAAGACAACCCTGATCAAGGTGATCACCGGTGCCCACCTGCCCGACGAAGGAACGATGAAGGTCCAGGGCCGGCTGGTCGCGGAGATCGACCCGGTCCGGGCACGAGGATTGGGGATCGCCGCGATCTACCAGCAGCCGGCGCTGTTTCCGGACCTGACGGTCGCGGAGAATATCGCGATCGGGCTCGAGCCCGGGGGTGGATGGCGTCGCGTCCGCTGGGGCCGACGGCGGGCAAGGGCGCAGGCGTTGCTCGAGCAAATCGGCGCGGCGATCGACCCGGACACGGATGTGCGCCGGCTGTCGATGCCCGAGCAGCAACTGGTCGAGATCGCGCGGGCCTTGGGGGCCGAGGCCCGCATCCTGATCATGGACGAGCCGACCGCCTCGCTGAGCGACAAGGAAGTCGACCGGCTCTTCGGGGTCATCCGTGACCTGAAGTCGCAGGGGGTGGGTACCATTTACATTTCCCATCGCCTCGAGGAGCTGCCCCAGGTCGCAGACCGCGTGACAGCGCTACGCGACGGCGTGCTGGTTGGGACACGGCGGATGGAAGAGGTCTCGCGCGGCGAGCTGATCCGGATGATGGTCGGCCGCGAGCTATCGGCCGTCTTTCCCAAGTCGTTCGTGGAGCCGGGCGAGGTGATCCTCGAGGTCCGGGGCCTGGGGTGTAGAGCGGCAGGCGTCCAGGAGGTCGACTTGAAGGTTCGAGCCGGCGAGATTCTGGGACTGGCCGGCCTGGTCGGCGCGGGGCGGACTGAGCTGGCGCGGGTCTTGTTCGGCCTGACGCCCGCGGACTCCGGCCTGATCCGGCTGCGCGGCCGCCCGGTGGTAATTGATTCGCCGGCGCGCGCGGTCGCCCTGGGGATTGCGTACGTCCCCGAAGACCGCCGGCGGCACGGAGTGATCCTCGACATGACGATGGCCGCCAACACCACGCTGGCGACCCTCCGCGCCGCCTCGCGTTTCGGATTCCTCGACTTCCGCCGGGAGCGCGCCACCGCGGCTCGGTTCGTTGACCAGCTCGGGATCAAGACCCCGTCGCTCGACACGCCGGTGGGAAATCTCTCGGGGGGAAACCAGCAGAAAGTGGCGCTGGCGCGCTGGCTGGCGGCGGACCCGGTGCTCCTGATCCTCGACGAGCCGACTCAGGGCGTTGACGTCGGCGCCAAGGCCGAGATCCACCGGCTGATGAGCGAGCTGGCCGGAGCAGGACTGGCCATCTTGATGATCTCGTCCGAGCTGCCCGAAGTCCTGGGCATGAGCGACCGGATCGCCGTGATGCACGGCGGCACGATCGCCGGCGTCCTGGACCGCGCCCTAGCCACTCAGGAATCGATCATGGAGCGGGCGCTCGGCCACGTTGCCGAAGTGGGAGTGCTCTGATGATAGGCCGATATCGACGAGAGCTGTCGGTCGCCGCGGCGTACGCCGCTTTGCTCCTGGTCCTGGCGGCGGCGGCCCCTCGTTTTTACGGCCCCGATCAGCTCCGCGCTTTCGTGGTGAGCAACGCGCCGGTGCTGGTGGCCGCGGTGGGAATGACGCTGGTGATTCTCTGCCGGCAGATCGACATCTCGATCGGCTCGATTTTCAGCATCTGCGGCGTGGTCGCCGGGCTGCTGGCCCGGGCGGGCCTGCCCATCTCCGTGGTCGGCCTGGGGACTCTGCTGGCCGGGAGCGGCCTGGGAGCGATCAATGGCTCGCTGGTCGCCGGGCTCGGCTTGCCGTCGATCGTGGTGACCCTGGCCACGCTGGTGATCGGACGCGAGTCGCTCCGCTACGTCCGGGAGGGTGAATTCGTCCGGAACCTGCCGGCCGGATTCCAGTGGTTCGGGGCGGGGCAGGCGGCCGGTCAATGGCTGGTTGTGTCGATCGCGCTCGTGGTCTTCGCGGCGTTTGCATGGGGATTACACAACCTGGCGGCGGGACGGGCCGTCTACGCCACGGGTTCGGACGCGGAGGCGGCGCGGCTGGCGGGCATCCGGCCTCGCCGCGTCGTTTTCGTCGTCTTCGTCGTGATGGGCGCATTGGCGGGATTGGCCGCCTTGCTCAACGCCGTACGTTTCGCCGACGTCGACCCCAACGCCGGCCTTGGGCTGGAGCTCCAGGTCATCGCAGCCGTGGTGGTGGGCGGCGTCGCGGTCTCTGGAGGGCGAGGAACGCTCGCCGGCAGCTTGATCGGCGTCGCCCTGCTCGGCTCGATCGTACCCGCTCTGGTGTTTCTCGGCACCAATCCCCATCTTGCCTTTTTCGGTGCCAAGCCCCAGTGGGAGAAAGCGATTCAAGGGCTGATCATCCTGCTGGCGGTCGCCTGGGATGCATTCGACCGGGAAGGACGCTGACATGCCGGCACCGGCCGCTTTGACTGAAAACGCCGACACCCGCCTCACCTGGCTCCGGCTCGAGCCGGCGCAGGGGATCCTGGCGGTCCTCCTGGTCCTGGAGATCGTGGTCTTCTCGGTGATCGGCACCCACTTCCTGTCGCTGGCGAACGCCTTCGAGGTACTGCGATTGAGCGTGGAGATCGGTCTCCTGGCCGTGGCCTTGACGCCGGTGATCACCAGCGGCGGCATCGACCTGTCGGTCGGGTCGCTGATGGGCCTCGCGGCCGTCGTGTTCGGCAAGCTCTGGCGCGACGGCGGGCTGCCGATCGGTGGGGCCGCGGCATTGACGCTTTTGTTGGGGGCGCTCGCGGGCAGCCTGAACGGACTGTTGATTACCCGGGGCCGCATCCCCCCCTTGATCGTGACCTTGGGCTCGTTCTCGCTGTTCCGCGGCCTGGCCGAAGGGTTGACCGGCGGCGTCGACAATTTCACCGACTTCCCCGAGCGGTTCCTTTTTCTGGGCCAGGGGTATTCGCTCGGCGGCGTTCCGACGCAGGTGCCGATTTTCGTGGTCGTCGCGGTCGCCTTCTGGGTGCTCCTTCACCGGACGATCATCGGTCGCGGCCTGGTCGCGATCGGCTTTTCGCCCGAGGGCGCCCGCTACGCCGGACTGCCGGTCGAGCGGCTCGTCGGCTTGGTCTACTTGCTCTCGGGACTGGTCGCCAGCCTGGCGGCGATCATTTATGTGGCTCACCTGGGCCAGGCCAAAGCCGACGCGGGCACGGGCTATGAGCTGGCGGCGATCACCGCGGTCGTGCTGGGAGGCACGTCGATTTTCGGCGGGCGGGGGAGTGTGGTCGGTACGCTGCTCGGTCTCTTCGCCATCGCCGTGCTCCAGAACGGCCTGCGGCTAGCCGACCTGCCGGCGGAGCTGGCCGGGGTCTTGACCGGAACACTCCTGCTGGTGGCCATCGGGCTTGACCGCCAGCTTACCCCGGCCCGTGCCGCGGCGCGGGCCCATTCGTCTCGGGAGGTGATGACCGTGAAGAACTCTCAGGTGGCCGTGATCTGCACCGCGATCCTGGCAGCAGCCCTGATCAACGCGGCGAGCAACGTCGTTTTAGTCCAGTCGCTCAAGAGCGAGCATCCCGGCCGCGATCCGGCGGCGACGGCCCCGGCGTTCAGACCGGCCGCGAGCGTGCCGATCACCGTGGCCATGATGCCCAAGAGCAAGGGCAACGCCTATTTCATCGCCTGCCGCAAGGGGGCCGAGGAGGCGGCCCGCGAGCTGGGAATCAAGCTCATCTGGGACGGACCGACCGACCCCGACCCGGCCAAGCAAAACGAGGTGATCGACACCTGGATCACCCGCGGCGTCGACGTCATTGCCGTCGCGGTCGAGAACCGTGATGGGATCTCGTCGGTGCTGCGCAAGGCTCGCGAGCGTGGGATCAAGGTGCTGACCTGGGACGCCGACGCCGACCCCGGCGCCCGCGACTTCTTCGTCAACCAGGCCACGCCCGAGGGGATCGGCCGGACACTCATGGACAACGCCGCGCGCGTCCTGGGAGGCAAGGGCTCGTTCGCGATCATCACCGCCTCGCTGACCGCGGCCAACATGATCGCCTGGCAAAAGACGATCGAGGCCCGCCGCCAGGAGAAATACCCGCAGATCGAGATGGCCGCCCTGCGGCCGTGCGATGACCTTCAAAAAAAGGCGTTCGACGAGACCAACACGATCTTGAACTCCAACCCCGGCGTCAAGCTCTTCATGGCGATCTGCACGCCGGCCGTCCCCGGCGCGGCCGAGGCGGTCAAGCAATCCGGGCGAACTGACGTCAAGGTGATCGGCCTGGGACTCCCGAATGACAATAAACGGTATGTTCACGATGGCATCACCGATTGCGTCGTCCTCTGGAACACGATGGACCTCGGTTATCTGACGGTCCAGGCCGCCCGCGCTCTCAAGGAAGGGCGGTTGAAGCCCGGCGACACCAAGTTCCCCGCCGGGCGGCTCGGCTCGGTCGAGATCCAGGGCGACAACATCCTGCTCGGTCAACCGTTCCTTTTCACCAAGGACAACATCGACCGGTTCGATTTCTGAATGGTACAATCCATCAAGATCGGAAGTCCTTCCAGAATGAGCGGCGAGGGGGAACCCGACGATGAGCACGGCGGTCGAGACCAAGACCCACTACACGCCTGAAGACCTGCTGGCCATGCCCGACGGCAAGAGCTACGAACTGGTCGGCGGGCAACTGGTGGAGCGGAACATGGGACTCAAATCCAGTTGGGTGGGAGGTCGGTTACACTCACGTCTCGACCGGTTTTGCGAGGAGCACGATGTCGGATGGGCCTTGCCGGCCGACGACGGCTATCAGTGCTTCCCGCACGATCCCGGCCTTGTCCGCAGACCCGACGTCTCGTTCATCCGGCGCGGCCGACTCCCGGGCGACGTGCTGCCCGAGGGTTGGGGCAAGATTCCCCCCGACCTGGTGGTCGAGGTTATCTCGCCCAACGACTCAGCCGATAAGCTGGAGGAGAAGCTGGACGACTACCAGAAGGCCGGCGTGCCCTTGGTTTGGGTGGTGAACCTCAAGTCCCACACCGTCATGGTGTACCGTGGCGACGGCTCGGTCAGCCGCCTGCGCGAGAGCGACGAACTCTCGGGCGAGGATGTGATCCCCGGCTTCCGCTGCCCAGTGCGGGAGATCTTCCCGCCGCGCGAACAGCCGGCCCAGCAAGCCTCACCAAATCCGACCGGACCGAACGGGCCCCAGTAGAAGATCTGTGCAGAGGGTTCCGTCGCCCCTGATTCTCCGAGTGTACTCCGGAGCACTGCGACGAATCAAACCCGCCTCCATATCGTGGCCGCCGAATTGGGATTTTCATCTCAACCCAGGGAGTTGATCCAAGCCCGAAGTCCGCCGATGATGGTGGTCGACGTCCAGGGCGGTTCAACTCCGGCCCAAGTCTTTTCCCGCCAAATGGTCAAGCTTGAGGAGATCGACACCATGTACAAGCGACTTCCGAACGTTCTGATCACGGGCTTGATGGCGGCCGCGGCCTGGAGCGCCGAGGCGAAGCGGGCTGTGCCAACCAGCCAGCACAGTGAAGGTTTCACCGCGCTGTTCAACGGCAAGGACCTCACGGGGTGGCACGGGCTGAAGACCATGGACCCGCGCCAGTTCGAGGCGCTGAATGCCGACGAGAAAACCAAGCTGCTCGCCGACGGTACCGATGACCTGAAGAAACATTGGCGGGTCGAGGACGGTGTGATCGTCAACGACGGCCAGGGGGTCTACCTGACCACGGACAAAGACTACGGCGACGTCGAGCTGTTGATCGACTTCAAGATCGGGCCCAAGGGAGATAGCGGGGTTTATCTCCGCGGCACGCCGCAAATCCAGATCTGGGACTTCAGCGAGCCGAGCTATGCCCGCATGGGGGCCGACAAGGGCTCAGGCGGCCTGTGGAACAACAGCCCGGGCGCACCCGGCAAGGACCCTCTCACGCGAGCCGATAACCCGGTCGGCCAGTGGAACACGTTCCGGATCATCCAGGTCGGCGCACGGACCACGATCTCCTTGAACGACAAGCTCATCGTGGACCATGCGATCCTCGAGAACTACTGGAATCGAGCCCTGTCGATCCCGGCCCGCGGCCCGATCCAGCTCCAGACGCACGACCACGAGATCCACTGGCGGAACATCGCCGTCCGCGAAATCCCGGCGGACGAAGCCAATCAAATCCTGGCCAAACATGGCGCCGGAGGCTTCCGGCCGATCTTCAACGGCCAGAACCTCGCCGACTGGGCGGGGCCGATCGAGCAGTACGAGGTCAAGGACGGGGTCGTCCGATGCAAGCCTGACAAGGGGGGCACGATCTACTACAACCACGAGCTGACCGACTTCATGGCCCGAGTCGACTTCAAGCTGCCACCCGCGGGCAACAACGGCCTGGCGATCCGCTACCCCGGCCGCGGAGACACTGCTTACGAAGGCATGTGCGAGCTTCAGATCCTCGACGACGCTCATCCGAGGTACGCGAAGTCCCTCGATCCCCGCCAAGCTCACGGTTCGGCCTACGGCATGGTCGCGGCCCAGAAAGGCTATCTCAGGCCGGTCGGCCAGTGGAACTTCGAGGAGGTCACCGTCAAGGGCTCCCAGATCAGGGTCGAGCTCAACGGCAGCGTGATCCTCAACACCGACCTCGGTAAGGTCAAGGAGTTCATGGCGAACTCATCCCATCCGGGCAAGGATCGTACGACCGGCTACTTCGGTTTCGCCGGCCACCATGACCCGGTCGAGTTCCGCAACGTGTCCATCAAGACGCTGGAGTGACTACCGGGGCGAGACTCGGCCGACCCGCACATGCAGCGGCCATTTTACGTCCCGTGACTGGCCGGGTTCGCCCCAGGCTAATTCGAGTTCCGCGCGGATCAGCTCGAGCGGGTCAAGCCCAGTGCGGGTTCGATATCTCTGCACAGACGACCACGAACCCAGGTAGCCCACAAGGTGGTTGAGGTCCCAGGAGTGGACCATCTGGAACGGCGACGAGTCGACTTCCTCGAAGGGAAATGCCAGCGTCCTGTATCCGTCTTCGACCAGCCGGCGCTCCGGGGGCCAGTCGGCGCCGACGATATCGGCGTAGAGGCGGTGGATGATCGCATCGATCTTCGGAGCGATGGTGTGGAGCTGATAACACCAGACAGCGATCATGCAGGCACGCCGGGCAACGCGCCGCACCTCGGCGTAGAACGCCGGCAGGTCGAGCCAATGGAGGGCCTGTGCGACGGTGATCAGATCCACCGAGGCATCATCGATCGAAACCGCGTCGGCGGGGGCGACGAGGTAGCGGACGTTCTCGCGCGGGTGGGCCTGGTCAATCTGCTTCTGGCTGGCATCGGTGGCGATGACGGCGCGGAAGTACGCGGCCACGGCCACCGCCGCCTGGCCGTTGCCGGTTGCGCAGTCCCAGGCCAGGTCACGAAAGGGGCAAAGCGAGGTGAGGTACGCGAAGAGGGCCTCCGGGTAGGTGGGCCGAAACGCCTCGTAGCGGTCGGCGTGGCCGGAGAAATGATCTTTGTCCTTGAAGCTCATGCCTTTCTCATCATGGCGGCGATCGCCTGGGAGTCTTCGTCGGGCTGCTCCTCCAAGGCCTTGATCACCCGCCGGCGCCGTTCCTCCGGGTGATTCTGCGAGAGCTTCCACTTCCCTTCCAGCCTCGTGATCTCGATGCGGAAGCCGGTGATCCCCCGCAAAAGTTGATCCAGGGAGGGTGCCGTCTCATCGATGGTCCAGGGTTTCTGCCTGGGGCCCTCGTAGTATTCGACGGTCCCGCGGAGTATGTCAAGCAGGGATTCCCGGTCTTCGACGACGTGAAACGTGCCGTAGGCGTGAACGGCGGCGTAGTTCCAGGTCGGGACCGTGCCGGCCGTCTCGTACCAGGATGGGGAGATGTAGGCGTGCGGGCCGGTGAAAACGGCCATCACCTCGCCACGAACGTCACACCATTGTGGGTTTGCCCTCGCCATGTGTCCGATGAGACTGCCCATGCAGCCGGCAGATGCCTGGAACAACAGCGGCAGGTGACCGGCGACGATTCCGATCTCATTCCGGGAGACCAGGGTAGCGAAGCTGTGCTTTCTCATGAACTCATGCAGCTTGGTCGAATCTGTCTCGGCGAAGGAGGCGGGAATATACATAATCGAGTCTCCGGGCTCGTCGTCTCGCAAAACCATCGTTTCCGACAAATCCGACCCGTTAAACAATTGTATTGCTGGCATCCGGCCGGGGGATATGGTTAGAATACATCAAAGGCCACCGCTGCCCGGCCCGGCCGGTAGATGCCTGTACGTTACGGATCGGACAGAGCTGCGTACAGGCTCGTGCCCGACCAGGAGCGGGTCTCGCTTCATTCCATCCCGCCTGCTTGAGAAGGTATGCCCCGTAGACTTCCCCGGCCGAATCAAAGCACGGCAGCCTCGCCCGAGGTAAGGCTAATGACCTGGGACATCGGCATTCCAAGGCCCCGTGCGACTGACGGCTTCGCACATTGCAAATCCAGGGAGCAGACTGAAATGTGGACGATCATGAGGAAACGGAGTCGATGGATCGTGGCCCTGCCGGCCCTGGTGTTATTGCACGCCGCGGCCCGCGCCGGGGACGAGACGAAGAAGGACAAAGCCGGGTTGGCGGCGGCGAAAGCCGCCCAGAAGGTCAGCTACGACAAGCAGATCCGTCCGATCCTCCAGGCTCGTTGTCAGGGCTGCCACCAGCCCGCGAAGGCCGGGGGCGGGTATGTGATGACGTCGTTTGACCGCATGCTCAAGGGAGGCGAGAGCGAAGAGCCGGCGATCGTGCCGGCCAAGCCCGGGGAGAGTCAGCTTGTCGAGATGATCACCCCCCAAAAGGGCAAGGCCGAGATGCCCCAGGACAAACCGCCGCTTTCGGCGGGTGAAATCGAGCTGATCACTCGCTGGATCGCCCAGGGGGCGAAAAACGACACGCCGCAAAACGCGCAGGCGCGGTACGATATGGACCATCCGCCGCAGTATACCCGGCTGCCGGTGATCCCGGCCCTGGCCTTCTCGCCCGACGGATCGGTGCTGGCCGTCGCCGGGTTCCACGAAGTCCTCTTGTGGAAGTCAGACGGCACGGAGCTCGTCGGCCGCCTGGTGGGTCTGTCCGAGCGGATCGAGTCGCTGTCATTCTCGCCTGACGGCAAGAGGCTGGCGGTCACCGGCGGACTCCCCGCACGGATGGGCGAAGTGCAGGTCTGGGACGTGGCCAAGCGCAAACTGGCGCTTTCCGTGCCGGTCACTTATGACACGGTCTACGGGGCGAGCTGGTCGCCCGACGGCACCAAGATCGCCTTCGGCTGCGCCGACAACACCGTCCGGGCCATCGACGCCAAGACCGGTGAGCAGGTCCTGTTCATGGGCTCGCACAACGACTGGGTCTTGGACAGCGTGTTCTCGGCGGACGGCTCACACTTGATCTCGCTCGGACGCGACATGGCCGCCAAGCTGATCGAAACGTCGACCCAGCGGTTCATCGACAACATCACCTCGATCACCCCGGGGGCACTCAAGGGGGGCCTGACCACCATCGCTCGCCACCCGAAGCGTGATGAGATCGTACTCGGCGGCTCCGACGGCGAGCCCAAGCTCTACCGGGTTTTTCGCCAGACGATCCGCGTCATCGGCGACGACTCCAACTTGATTCGCAAGTTTCCCGCGCTGCCTGGGCGAGTTTACAGTGTAGCCATCAGCAACGATGGCAAACGGATCGCCGCCGGCAGCAGCCTCGACGGTACCGGCGAGGTGAGCGTTTACAATTACGATTTCGACACCGCCTTGCCGGCGGCCATCAAGGCGATCCAGGAGAAGGTCGTCACCAGCCGCTCAGCCGCGGAAGCCGCCTCGCTCGAGAAATATCACAATGAGGGAGTCAAGCGGATCGCCAACGTCAAGATTCGGGAGGGTGGGATCTACGCAGTTGCGTTCCGCCCCGACGGCAAGGTCCTGGCCGCCGCCGGCGCCGATGGGATTGTGCGGTTCTTCAATCCCGAGACCGGCTCGCTGGTCAAGGAGTTCGCCCCGGTGACGGTCAAGACTCACTCGGTGGCGCAGCACGCGCCGGTCACGGCCGTCCCGCCCAAGCAGGAGGAAGCGGTCGAGACCGAGACGCTTCCGCCCGGTGCGAGCCTCGCGTTCCTGGAGGTTCAGCCCAAGGAAATCCGTCTGAGCAACCGGTTTGCCTACGTCCAGCTTCTGGTCACCGGCAAGCTGACGTCAGGAGAGACGATCGACGCGACCCGGATGGTCGAGACCTCCCTCTCGGCCGAGATCGCCGAGATATCGCGCTCGGGGTTGCTACGGCCCAAGGCTGATGGCAAGGGGGCCCTGGTCATCCGCCTGGCGGGCCAGACCGCCTCCGTGCCCGTGACGGTTCTGGGGCTCCATACGCCGGTGCGCGTCGACTTTGCGCACGACGTCGCGCCGGTGCTCTCGCGGCTGGGCTGCAACGCGGGGACCTGCCACGGCTCGGCCCAGGGGAAGAACGGGTTCAAGCTCTCGCTCCGCGGTTACGACCCGATCTTCGACGTGCGGGCCTTGACCGATGACCAGGCCGCGCGGCACGTCAACCTCGCCTCGCCGGACGACAGCATGATGCTCTTGAAGCCGACCGCGGCCGTGCCCCACGTCGGCGGTGGCTTGATGCAGCCGGGCGAGCCGTACTACGAAATCATGCGATCCTGGATCAGCGACGGCGCCAAGCTTGACCTGACGTCGCAGCGCGTCACCAAACTCGAGGTCTTCCCGGTCAATCCGGTCGTGCAACGGATCGGGACCAAGCAGCAGCTTCGCGTTT
Source organism: Isosphaerales bacterium (assembly GCA_044450785.1). GTDB lineage: Bacteria > Planctomycetota > Planctomycetia > Isosphaerales > Isosphaeraceae > JBIOJM01. The sequence goes on along the minus strand of JBIOJM010000006.1, from coordinate 49,321 downwards.
TGGCGACCTACGCGGGGGGCGAGGTCCGCGACGTGAGCCGCGAGGCGTTTCTCGATAGCGCCAACTCCGAGGTCGCCGTCGCCGGCCGCGCCGGTCTGATCACCACGGTGCGGCGCGGCGAGGCGCCCGTCCTGGTGCGGTTCGAGGGGAGCTATGCATCCACGACCATGACCGTCATGGGGGACCGTACCGGCTTTGTCTGGACCGACCCGCCGTCCTATTCCAAGATCGACGAGCTGGTCGCCGCCAAGTGGAAGCGAATGAAGATCCTCCCTTCCGGGCTCTGCACCGACGCGGATTTTGTCCGCCGGGTCTCCCTCGACCTCACGGGTCTGCCCCCGACGGCTGACGACGTTCGCAAGTTCCTGGCCGACCCGCGCGACAGCCGGGGCAAACGCGACGAGCTGGTCGATCGCCTGGTCGGTAACCCCGATTTCATCGACTACTGGACCAACAAGTGGGCCGATCTCCTGCAGGTGAACCGCAAATTCCTGGGAGTTGAGGGTTCGCTAGCCTTCCGCAACTGGATCCGGGCCCAGGTCGCCGGCAACACGCCCTATGACAAGTTCGTCCGCACGATCCTGACAGCCACCGGCTCGAACCGGGAGAATCCGGCGGCGGCGTACTTCAAGATCCTCCGCGACCCGGCGGCGACCATGGAAAATACGACGCAACTGTTCCTGGGTGTCCGATTCAACTGCAACAAGTGCCACGACCACCCCTTCGAGCGCTGGACGCAAGACCAGTACTACCAGACAGCCGCCTTCTTCGCCCAGGTCGGCCTGACGGGCGACCCGGCAAGCAAGGGCCGGATGATCGGCGGTACGGACGTCGAGGCGCCGAAGCCCCTCTACGAGGTCGTCGCCGACACGGGAAAAGGCGAGGTCACCCACATCCGGACCAATAAGGTCTCCGCGCCCAAGTTCCCGTTTTCGTCCGATCACGCCAAGCCGGCGGCAGGCCAGGCTCGGCGGCAAGACCTGTCGGCATGGCTCACCTCGACGGACAACCCGTATTTCGCCAAGAGCTATGTGAACCGGCTCTGGGGCTATCTGCTGGGCAGCGGAATCATCGAGCCGCTCGACGACATCCGTGCCGGCAACCCGGCCACCAACCCCGACCTGCTCGACTACCTAACCAAGGATTTCATCCAGAACAGCTTCGACGTGCGGCACGTCATGCGGCTGATCTGCAAGTCGCGGAGCTATCAGCTTTCGATCGAGACCAACAAGTGGAACGCCGATGACAAGGTCAACTACGCGCACGCCGCGGCTCGCCGGCTGCCGGCCGAGGTCATGCTCGACGCCGTCTACCGGGTAACCGGCTCGGTCTCGAGGTTCCCGGGCATCGCACCGGGGACGCGGGCGGCGGCCTTGCCTGATTCCGGCGTGGAGCTGCCCAGTGGCTTCCTGGCAACCTTCGGCCGGCCCGCTCGCGAAAGCGCCTGCGAATGCGAGCGATCCAGCGGCATGCAGCTCGGCCCGGTCATGGCCTTGGTCAGCGGTCCGACCTTGGGCGATGCCATTGCCGACCCCGGCAACGAGTTGACCAAACTGGCGGCGGTCCAGAGCGACGACGTCAAGCTGATCGACGAGCTGTTCATGAAGATCCTCAATCGGCCAGCCACTCCCCTGGAAGTCGAGACTTGCCGCAAGGACATGCAGGCCGTCGACGACGATCACCGCCGGATGGCCGAGGATCTCGGCAAGCGCGAGACCGAGTTCGCCCTCAAACGCCCCGCGCTCGAGCGCCGGCGCCAGGCCGCCATCGTCACGGCTCAGGCCGCCCTGGCCGCGTACGAGAAAGAGCGGGCGCCCAAGCTTGCCGACCAGGAGCGCAAGAAGGCAGAGACGACCGCCAAGCTCGAAGCCGACCTCAAAACGTATGAGACCACGACGCTCGCAAAGAAGACGGCCGAATGGGAGAAGCAGAAGGCCGCCTCGATCGTCAATCGCTGGCTCGTACTCGAGCCCGCGGCCACCAGCGCGACCAACCGCTCGACCCTCACCAAGCAGCCCGACGGATCGATCGTCGTCTCGGGCCCCAACAGAAACGGCGTCGTGACGATCGTCGCCGACACCGAGCTGACCGGGATCACCGGTCTCCGGCTCGAGGTGCTGACCGACAGCCGCCTGCCGAAGCAAGGCCCCGGCCGCGCCGCGGACGGCAACTTTGTGCTCACTGAGCTCGAGCTGACGGCGGCCCCCAAGGCCGACCCGAAACAGGCCAAGCCCGTCAAGCTTGCAAACGCCCTGGCAGATTTCAGCCAGGACAACCTCGAGGTCGCCAAGGCGATCGACGGCAGTTTGAACGACCCGGGCAACGGCTGGGCCGTCCATCCGGCCACGGGTGTGATCCACTGGGCAACGTTCGAGACCGGCGAGCCAATCGGCAGCGCCGGCGGGACCGTGCTGACGTTCAAGATGCACCACAAGTTCGGCGAAAAATGGACCCTCGGCCGGTTCCGGCTCTCGGTCACACGCGGGGCCAAACCGATCGGCCTGAGCCTGCCGGAAGATTTTCGCGCGATTCTGGCGATCGCGCCCGAAGTGCGGACCGAGGTCCAGAAGAACCTGCTGGTTACCTATTTTCGCGCCGTCGACGCGGACCTGCGGAAGAAGGTCGACGCAGTGAACGCAAGTAAGGCACCGCTGCCGATCGACCCCAGGCTTAAAGAGTTGCGGGACCAAGTCGAGTTTGTTCAGCGGCCGATCCAGCCCGATCCGTTGCTCGTCGGCTTGCGGCACGATCTCGAGATGAGCGTCCAGCAGGCCTCCACCCGGCGGCTTACCGCCACCCAGGATATCGCCTGGGCCTTGATCAACAGCCCGGCGTTCTTGTTCAACCATTGACGTGACGCGATCACGGCTGGTCCTGGCTCAGTCGCGATGCACCCGAATGAAGTGGTCGGTGAAGAACGTGTGGGGGAGGACGTTCTTGACGGCCGGCATGTGGCAAGCGATGCAGCCCTTGGTTGGATCCACCGGGCAAGGAGTTTGGCGAGATGTCTCGGACAGGCTGGCCCGCCGTGCCCGAGCCGGCGAACCGTCGGAACGAGCCGCGCTGGCATGGCATGAGAGACACCTGGCCTCGTAGTGGGCGGTCGATGTCACGACGTTGCGATGCGGGTCGTGGCAAGTCACACAGTCGAGTGCATCCTTGCTTTCGGTGAAGCAGCGGCTCCAGGTCAGCGTCGTTCCCTGGAAGCGGACGGACGTGGGATCGTCGGGCGTGACCGTCCTGCCGCGCGGGCTGTGGCATTGGGCGCATAACTTCACGACAGGCGAGCCCGAGGCCATTGCGGGATTGGCGATCGCCAGGTCGGGAAACTCGGCTTTGACTGCCACCTCGTGGTTTCCACCCGGACCATGGCACTTCTCGCAGCCGATCCCTCGGTCGGATGCCAGAGGACCGGTTGCCTCGAGCACCGCACGGGGGTCGGTGACGTGGCACAGGAAGCAGCGGCGGACCGCGTCGTCCGATAGAGGCTGGCCCAGGTACTCCGCGACCTCGGAAGGGTGCCCGGGATGGCCGAAGGTTATGTCCCAGCACGATTCCGCCCCGATGGCATAATGCGAGAGGCGGAGCTCGCGCGCCTGGCCATGGTCGTCGTGCCCGACCAGCGTCAGACCACGGTCTCCGGAGCCGAAGGCATACTCGACCACGGCTCGGAGGACCTGGCCCTCAACCTGAGTTTCCTGTTGCAGCCGGCCGCCCTCACTCCGCCGGAGCGTGTGAGTGACCGCCGGTTGGGCTGGATCGGAAAACGACGGTGCGGGGAGGTCCAGATCGCCGAGTTGGGAGACCCGAAAGAAGGTCCGGGCATGTCGCGAGCCTTGCTGAGCTTGGTAGATGGCGGGATGACAATCGGCGCAGCCTGCCGACCCGAGAAACGGGGCGGGCTCGGGGACAAGCGGGTTATCGTCACGGAACGAACCGGCTTTTTCCCAAGCAGCCAGCGCCTCGGTCCGGGCACCTTCCTGCAGGTACGCGCGGCTCATGAGCCAGAAGGCCTCGGGATCGGGCCCCATGGTCAGAATGATCTGCAATTGGCGCCGGGCCTCAGCCGGCCTTCGAGTTTGCAGCAGGGCGCGGGCCAACTCGGTGCGGGGCACCATCGGCGTGGAGGCACCGCCGTGCTCTCCCGCATTGTGCTCAAGGGCCCGTTGCCAGGAAGTGACGGCGCCGGCCGGATCGTTGCGTGCCAGCAGGATTGTGCCGAGCAGCGCTTCCGCACGACCTTCCCAGCCCGAACACGACGCCAGGCGGCGGCCGGTCCCGGTCGCCTTGGTGAGCTGGTCGCTCGCGGAGTAGGCCTGGGTGAGCTCGAAGAGCGTTTCGGCGTGATTCGGGTCGATGGAACGTGCCTGCTCCCAAACCTGCAAGCCCCCCTGACGGTTGCCGGTGCGGGTCAGGGCGATGCCCAAGAGGCAGAGATCGTCGGCCAACATGGTTTGAGGGCCGAGCCGGTGATAGACCGCCATCGCCGAGGGATCACGACCCAAGTGGACCGAGGCGCGGGCCAGGAGCCGCAGAGCGGCGACGTCATTGCCGTCCGCCTTGAGACGCACGCGCGCCAGGCCGGCAGCCGCTTCCCAGTCGCCGCGCGCATAGGCGTCCAACCCCTGCTTTACCGGCTCCGCGGACGGTCGAGCCCAGACCCAGCAGAGACCACCTGTGGCCAAGAGCGTCGCCAGGGCGATTATTTGCGGCCACCGGCGTCGCATCCGGATGTGCAGCATTGTTCGGAGAAGGCCGCCAGGTCGGTGCGCAGAAACGCATACCGCTCGAACACAATGGAACAGGCGAGAGTTTCACTCTTAAAGGATTAGGCGGTACAGCCGTGGCCGACGGCCCCGGATTTCTGCCCTGGACCAACTTTTTTATACAGATGAGCGTCCAGCAGGCCCCCACCCGGCGGCACACCGCTACCCAGGATATCGCCGGGCCTTGATCACCGGCCCGGCGTTCTTGTTCAACCATGGACGTGACGCGATCACGGCTGGTCCCGGATCAGTCGCGATGCACCCGGATGAAGTGGTCGGTGAAGAACGTGTGGGGGAGGACGTTTTTGACGGCCGGCATGTGGCAAGCGATGCAGCCCTTGGTTGGATCCACCGGGCAAGGAGTTTGGCGAGATGTCTCGGACAGGCTGGCCCGCCGTGCCCGAGCCGGCGAACCGTTGGAACGAGCCGCGCTGGCATGGCATGAGAGACACCTGGCCTCGTAGTGGGCGGTCGATGTCACGACGTTGCGATGCGGGTCGTGGCAAGTCACGCAGTCGAGTGCATCCTTGCTTTCGATGAAGCAGCGGCTCCAGGCCAGCGTCGTCGCCTGGAAGCGGACGGATAAGGGATCGTCGTGCGAGACCGTCCTCCCGCGCGGGCTGTGGCACTGGGCGCACAACTTCACGACAGGCGAACCCGAGACCATTGCGGGACGGCCGATCGCCAGGTCGGGAAACTTGGCATTGACTGCCATCTCGTGGTTTCCACCCGGACCATGGCACTTCTCGCAGCCGATCCCTCGGTCGGATGCCAGAGGGCTGGTTGCCTCGAGCACCGCGCGAGGGTCGGTGACGTGGCACAGGAAGCAGCGGCGGAGCCCGTCGTCCGTCAGCGGCCGGCCCAGGTAACTCGCGACCTCGGACGGGTGACCGGGATGCCCTGAAGTCACGTCCCAGCACGACTCCGTCCCGTTGACATAATGCGAGAGCCGCAGCTCGCGCGCCTGGCCTTGGTCGTCGCGACCGATCAGCGTGATACCGCGGTCGCCGGATCCGAATGCGTACTCGACCACGGCGCGGAGGGTCTGGCCCTCGACGTGAGTTTCCTGTTGCAGCCGGCCACCATCCATCCGCCGGAGAGTATGAGTGACCTTCGGCTGGCCCGGCTCGGAAAACGACGGGGCGGGCAGGTCCAGGTTGCGAAGTTCAGCGACTCGAAAAAAGGTCCGGGCATGTCGCGAGCCTTGCTGAGCATGGTAGATGACGGGATGACAATCGGCGCAGCCTGCCGACCCGACAAACGGGGCGGGCTCGGGGATGAGCGGGTTGTCGTCACGGAACGAACCGCCCTTTTCCCAGGCGGCCAGCGCCTCGGTCCGGGCCCCTTCCTGCAGGTACGCGCGGCTCATGAGCCAGAAGGCCTCGGGATCGGGCCCCGTGGTCAGAACAGTCTGCAACAGTCGCCGGGCTTCATCTGGCCGCCGAGCTTGCAGCAGGGCACGGGCCAGTTCCTTGGGCGGCACGATGGACGTGGAGACACCCCCCTGCTCCACCGCTTCGTGCTCCAGAGCCTGTTGCCAGAATGCGACGGCACCGGCCGGATCGTTGCGTGCCGACTGGATCGTGCCGAGCAGTGCTTCCGCCCGAGCTTCCCAGCCCGGGCGCAGTGCCAGAAGGCGGCCGGTTTCGGCTGCCTCGGTGAGCCGGTCGCCAGCAAGGTAAGCCCGGGTCAGCTCGAAGAGCGTCTTCGCGTGATTCGGGTCCAAGGACCGTGCTTGCTCCCAGACTTCCAGGCCCCTGCTGTTGCCGGTGCGGGCCAGGGCAATTCCCAGGAGGCAGAGATCGTCGGCCAACATGGCTCGAGGGCCGAGCCGGTGATAGATTGCCATCGCCGAGGAATCACGACCCAAGCGGACGGATGCGCGAGCCAAGAGCCGCAGAGCGGCGACGTCATCGCTAACCACCTTGAGCCTTGCGCGCGCCAGCCGGGCAGCCGCTTCCCAGTCGCCCCGCGCATAGGCGTCCCGCCCTCGCCTGACCGGATCGGCGGACGGTCGGACCCATGCCCACCCGAGGCCGCCCCCAGCCAGGATCGTCGCCAGGGTGATCATTCCCAGCCAACGACCTCTCGTCCCAACATGCCGCATGGTGTCGTCTCGTCCCTCCATGCCTCACGGTGAAATCGCCAGCCGGTTCCAGGCCTGCGCGGCGCGAGACCATCCCATTGTTTCGCAGATCGAGGCAAGGCGCTTGCACGCGACCGCCATATCCGGGGCACCAGCTTTGCGGGGCGGTATGGAGGCGAAGTAATCCGCATAGGCAGTTGGTAACTGAGCGCGCGCGTCGTTCATCTCTTTTGTCCGCTTGCGATGGGCGAGCGCCTGTTCGTGAAGGCCAAGGCGTTCCTCGGCCATCGCCAGCCGGTAATGATACTTGGGGACGTTGGGGTTGAGCTCGATCGCCTTGCGGAAGTCTTCAGCGGCGGTTTGCCATTCTCCTGCTTTCTCGCTGGCCACGCCGTGAAACATCCAGGTCTCGGGCTCGGTCTCGGCTGATCGGGGGGCCTTCGCAAGCAAGGCGAGGAAGGCGTTCAGGTCCCCCTGCTCCAGGAGCATGGTGAGATAGTCGCGCCAGGCCCGGACATCATCGGGCCGGCCCTTGAGGCATGCCTGAAAGTGACGCGCAGCCTCAGCATGATGGCCCAAGGCCAGCTCGGCACGGGCCAGGGCGCGGAGCGCCTCCCAGTCGTCGGCCGCGGCGGCAACGTAGCGCGTCAGCAAGCTGATCGACTCTTTCTGCGACACTCTCTCCAGCTCGGGACGCATCCGCATGGCCAGCAAAATCGGCTGGTCGACCGGAGCAGCGTGGTCGTAAGCCACCCAGATGACCGGGTAAGCATCCTCCCAGCGGTCTTCGATGGCGTACAGTTGCAGCAGCTCCTGACAGGCGTCGTGAAGGACGTCCGGGGTGACGGGGTGAAGCGGGTCGTCCTTGATCGCCTCCAGCCAGGCACGCTCAGCGTCCTTGGCTCGGTTGATCGTCAGGTACGACTGTCCCTCGCGCAGAAGTGCCTCGGCCTTCTGCGGCCACCAGTAGGGGACCTCGTGCAACTGCCTGGCGCAATCCAGGAGATCTCCGCGGACACCCAGAGCACGGGCCAGCATCATCCGCGCCTCACCATCGTGGGGCGACCTCCGCACGTACTCCCGAAGGGCCGACTCGGCCTGAGGATATTGCTCGCGACTGATCCAGCCCGAGATCGTCTTGAGGTCGGGCAAAGGCTGATTGTCGCGCCAGTACCACCAGACGTTAAAGGCCGACAGGCATGCAAGCAGGCACACCCCAATCAGCTTCCAGGCGAGCGTGGGTTTCCGACGGCCCGCTGCCGCCACGACGGGCCCGCCGGCGGCCGGTGCGAGAGGATGTTCACTCAGGGCGGCGACGTCGGAAGTGGTGGTCATGGCCGGTGAATCAATCGCTGGGGCGTGCGGCCGGCTCACGAAGGTCTTCCCGGCGGCTGGCTCCATGTTACTTGAGCCGCTCCAAGGCCGCCAGGCTGAGTGCATCGTCGGGGGAGTCGCGCAGCACCAGCCGGTGCCACGCACGCGCCTCGTCCAGGCGGCCCATCTTCTCGCGCAGGTCGGCCAGTCGCTGGTACAGCTCGGGATGCGGCTTCAGACCAAGCGTCCTGGTCGCGAGTGTCTCGTAGTAAGCCCCACGGTGCTGCGTGAAATCCTCCCCTGCAAAGTTGGAAGTTTCGCCGGGCTCAAACCTTTCGTAGTAGGAACCCCGCATTTGTTTGTACGCGATCTTGTAAGTCTCATAGATCCGGTCGATCCGCTCGAACTCGGCGGTGCTTCCGGCCTGGCGGAGGACAAAGCGAAGCCGGTAGCAGACGCCCCAGTTGAACGGCTCGAGCACGAAGGCGCGCTGGTAGCCGCGAACGGCCCTGGGCCAGTCCAGGGCAAGCTGCCCGATCATCCCATCATGCTTGGCAAACCGAGGATCCCCAGCCAGCGCCTTGGGCAGGTGGTCAAACTCCTGGGCAAGCTTTTCGGCCTCTGAGGCCTGGTACAACCCAGTTAGCCAGGCATCCCAGGCTTCGGGCGAGCCGGGATGGCGCCTCAAAGCATCCTGGAGGAGCTGCAATCCCTCTTCGCTCCGGTTGACACGGGTCAGAGCCAGCCCCAGAGTGACCGAAAGCCGAAAGTTCTCGGGATGCTCCTTGACCAGCAATTCGAACAATTGAACTTGCGACAAGGGGTCTGGCGTTTCGACGTCGATCCGACACATCTCGAGGAGGATCCGGACTCGGTCACGAGGATCTGGCTCGACCTGATGCAGGCGCATGCCAAGGCCGTGCGCTTCCTCGGTGCGCCCCTCCTTGTCCAGAAGGTCGACCAAGGCCCAGCCCGCTTCCGGGACGATCGGGTCCAGGCGCAGAGCCTCTGTCCAGCAGCTTTCCGCCAGGTCGTACCGCCCTTGCTGGTAGCGGGCTTTCCCCTCGAAGAATTTGACTAACGCGGCCTGCTTGGAGGTGTCCGGCCGGATTCGACCGAGGTGGTCGAGCGCGATTTCCGGCTGTACATGAGTCGGTTCCGTGGTAATCTCAGCCATGAGCAGGTGGGCTCGAGCGTTCTTGGGATGGGCCCGAAGGTAGCGGCTCAAGAGCACTTGCGCCCGATTGAAATGGCCAGCCCGTGCCAGGGCGCGGACTTCATCGAGGCTCGGAGTCGGACCGAGTGTGCGCCAAATACCCAGTGCGGCGATCCCACTCCCGAAGAGCACCGCCGTCACGACAATCAAGATCCACTGACCAGACCGGCTTTTCATCGAAATCGCATCGGGTTTCGAGAACACCCTGTGTGAGTCATCTCGGGTAGAGAACAAACGGAGGCAGTGAAAGTCGGCGAGCCGTCGCGCGGCGAAACCCGGCCCGCATCGAGTGCACCGTTTCCTGATTGGCTCTTGCCCACGGCCTCGAAAAACGCCATCTTCAGAATATGTCGGCGGTCAAACAAGGGATCTCGCAAGGACCGATCGGTTCGATGTCTCGCCCAAGTTCGCCGGCGGTGCGTTCGTCCCGCTGGAGGCGAATGATCATCGCCGGCATGTTGACGCTCGTCTCGGTGACCGCGGCGGGTCTGTGGCTGCGCGGCGCCGTAATCGCCGCGCGCGAGCCTCAACTCGTGCGCCGCGCGCTGGCCGCCGGCCGACTGGACGAAGCCGCTCAAGCGCTGGAACGTTGGCTGCGGTCGTCGCCCGATTCGGCCGAGGCTCACTATTTTAAGGCGCGGATCGCCTGGGCCCAAAATGACTTTCCTACAGTCGACCGGGAACTGGCGCGCGCGGAGACGCTCGGCCACGCCTGGCAAGCCGTAGCTCGTCTGCGGGGGCTCCTCCTGGCGCGCGGGAATCAGTTGTCCGACGCCGAACCGCTGCTTCGTCAGGCGCTCGCGGGCTCCCACGGCTTTGATCCCGAGGTCGCGGAGGCATTGACCCATCTGTACCTGAAAACCTTCCGGCTGGGTGAGGCCGCAACGGTCCTCGACCGCTGGCTGCGCGAAGTACCCGATGACGCCCGTCCCTACCTCTTGCGAACCGAGATCGACACGCGGAGTCACGCCGACCCCGAGCTCATCATCGCGCGCTACCGAGGGGCACTCGAGCGCGATCCAGGCCTGGATCAGGCGCGGTTCGGCCTGGCCGAGCAGCTTCGGCAGAACCACCGCCAGGCCGAGGCGGCTCCCGAGTATGCCACGTACCTGGCCCGCCAGCCTGGTAATCCCTTGGGATACTTGGGCGCGGGCCAAAATGCCCTGGATATGGGTGACGAGGCCGAGGCGACCCGCTTGCTCGACCGGGCCTTGACGCTGGCGCCTCACGATCCCGAGGTCCTGGCTGCCCGGGCGACGCTCGAACTGCACCAGGGCCATCTCGAGGTGGCGCTCGGTTACTTCGATCAGGCCGTGAAATCCGATCCCTTCGACCACTGGAATCGCTATCAGCGCATGTTGGTCCTTGCCCGGCTGGGAAGAAAGGTCGAGGCAAACGCCGACCGCGAGGCCGTCGAGCGACTCAAGGACGACCAGACGCACTTCAGCGAGATCAGCCGCGATTTGGTCCGTAATCCGCTCGACCCACAACTCCGGAGTGAGACGGCGCGCTGGCTGATGGAGCACGGTCACGAAGACGAGGCAGTCGAGTGGGCGAATCTGGTCCTCCGCTCTGATCCCTCTCACCCAGCAATGAATCGTCTCCTGGCCGATTACTACCGCAAAAAAGGCCAGCTCGGCCTGGCCAATTTCCACGAGACCCATGCGGCACGCCATGCTCATCAGTGACTTGCTCGGAGCCCAAGCCCAAACAGAGCCGTTCACAGTGCATAACGAGGCCAGGGACTATTGGTGGGCCGCGACGACGAAGACGAATTGCCGCGCAACTGCTTGATTGCCTCTTGAATACGGTCCGCTTCCGCCGTCCGGCCAAGCTGGCGGTAGACCGCAGCCAGGTTATAGAGTACGTCGTATTGCCGGGGCGCGAGAACCCTGGCCTGGTTGAGGTGTTTCAGGGCCTCTTCCTGATGGTGACGCTGCAAAGCGAGCTTGGCGAGGCTCAAGTGGGGCGCGTAGTCACTCGGGTTCAAATCGGCCGCTTGCCCGAAGCAGCGCTCGGCGTCGTCCAGCGCTCCCTGGAGAAAATAGGCCTGACCGAGCCGGTTGATCAATTCGGCGTCAGGGGCATCGATTAAGGCCTTGCTCAAGTACCGTCTGGCGTCATCCATGCGGCCACTGGCGATCAGGTCATCGGCGAAATGACTCCAGAACAGGCGACGCGGCATCGGCATTTCGCGGAGCTCCGGATCAAGTTCCAGGAGGCGTTCGAAGGCAGCGACGGCCTGTTGTGGGTTCTTGTCGTTATGGTAGACGACTGCTCGGAGCGTGATGCCGATCACGGCGCCGTTGGAAATGTGGCCGAGGCGATCCGCCAGTTTCAGGAGCGCTCCGGTGTTGTTCTGAGCGAGCTCCACGGCGGCGAGCCGGCGCAGGGCGGTCACGTTTTCGGGTGAGCGCGCCAGGATCTCGTTGTAGACCGGGACCGCGCGCTCGGAATGGGGCCCTCGCACGAGCCCATAGGCGCGGATCTGCGCGTCGTTGAGCGTGAGGTGGCCGGCGCGCTGAAAGTAGAGCTCGGCCTCGCCGGAATAATCGAGCCGGCTCAGGGAGCGCGCCGCCCAGAGGGCTGCCTCGCGACTCCACGGCCTCCGGTCCAGATGGTCGAGAGCATGCTGGAGACAGTGAGCCAAATCACCCCGGACGTAGGCGCGACGGGCTTCCAGAAGCGCGACCGAGCGGGTCAGGTTCCATGTCGTCAGGCAGAGCAGCCCGATCAGGACCAAGGTGAAGACCAACGTGGCCCGCCACGACCGGGAACGGAACCTCGGGAAGCGTGCTTGCTCCATCTTCGGGGTCAAGGCCAGGAAGAGATTGAGAAAGCGGCGTGACGATCGATCAACAGAATGGAACGACACGGTCCATCGGCGCCCGCGGGCGCTGATGGACCGTGTCTGCTCGAAGCGAATTCGAATCCTCTCGGAGAAGACCGTTTCTCAGAGCTGATCGGAGTTGAACGCCTCGTTGCCATCCGGTGTGGCGATGGCATACCAGGGCAGGTAAGCGACGCTGCTCTTGATGAAATGGACCGAGCCGTCCATCAGCAACACGTTGACCCCGCCCGGGTGGTTTGAACTGGCGTTGGTCAAGGTGATCGTGCCCCGGCTGTCCTCACCGATATCATTGTATTGACACGAGTAGCGATTCGGTAAGTTCGTGTGCGAATAGATCATCGTACCGCCGTATGCCCACCACTCGCCTTTCCATCCCCACTCCTGATTGGAGCTGATCGGCTGGACCCTCGAGCAAAGCTGGAGGAACTGGACATCGGTCGGGAAGGCGTCCGAGTTTGCTCCGAGGTAATAATCCTCCGCGAGGTTGTTCTTGGCGGCTCCGTTGCCCTGGGCTTGTCCCTTGCACCATTCGCTGAAGATGGCCGTCTGGCTTGTCCCATCGGTGAAGCTGTTGATGCCGATCATCCTCTGCCCGATGCCATCCCAGGTGGATAGGATGTAGTTGGGACCGTTCATTTGCCAGTTCAAACCGGCCGCGCCACCATTGATACGCCGGTTCATGCCGACGTTGGACGGGTAGTTGGAGCCCCCCACCAGCTTGTTGACGCCATTGACGGCGAAGGTCCCCGACGAGCCGTTATTCACACCGTCCGAAGGGCACAGGAAGGTGTTGACCTGCATCGTCAGAACGGTGAACTGAGGGATGCTGTAGCTGCCGCCCGACGCGCCATCAGGTGGGTTGGGATCAGGGAGGCTGATGTTGTCACTCCAGCGGGCGCCAAACGACCAGTTGATCGCATTGTAGGCGGTTTGTTGCTCCAGGTAGGGGAGCAGCCGGGCATGCTGTGAGAAGTTCTGGTGGGGTTGCATGAGCGCGGTGCCACCAGTCCACGCCTGATCGACGCAGAGTGGCGGCATCAGTGTTTGGGCGCTGACATAGTTGGCGACGGCGAGACCGATCTGCTTGAGATTGTTCGTGCACTGCGCCCGTCGCGCCGCTTCCCGCGCTGCCTGCACCGCAGGCAAGAGCAGCGCGATCAACACCGCGATGATGGCAATGACGACGAGCAGTTCGATCAACGTGAATCCCCCGCGTTTTCGGATCATGATCGATACCCTCATGAGGCCAATGGAACAGAGAACGGCACACCCCGTTGATGTGCGATAAAGTAGATAATGAATCACCTATCGGTGCGATCAGTTTATCCGCTCGAAATCGAGCTGAGATTCACTTCTTCGCGCCCGGATACCCCCCCGTCTTGCTCATCGCATTGGACTTTTGCTGTTGCTCGTATTGCTCTTGCTGGGTCCGCGCCGGGGGCGGCGGGGTCACCGTTTTCGATTTGGAGTCAATCGTGCCCGGGTCCTTCTCGATCTTCTGAGCCTTGAGTGCTTCCGCTTCGTTGTCCGGCCCGCACCCGGTCACGCCCAGCATGCTCAAGCTCAAAAGCGCCAAGACCAATCCGCGAGTGAACGATTTCACGGGTATTACTCTCCTGTCGAGAAAAAATGGGATAAGGGAAAAACGCGACAACGACCCTCTCTGCTCGCTCGAACCGCCCCACAGCCCAAGGATCGGCCAACTTGGTCGCGGCCTCGTCACGATCCTGATCCTTCTTTCTCGGCGTCGAAATAACCCGCTCTTATCCAGGGGGTTTACACGTCTCGCGAGCGCGCCAACGCTGAAAAGTTCAAAAAAATGAACTCCCGCAGCCTGGGCGCAACACTAACATGCACGACTGAGTATACACCGACCACCAGAGCTTCGACACCGTTTCTTCGGTCGCCAGCTCTCTCGCCATTAGTCGAGAAAGGGAAGGAATCTTTGGTAAGGTTATGCGAACCCGGGACCTCATGTCAACAAAAATCTTGTCCGCTTGACGCCTTCTAACGTATTAATATTCCCATCGACCCCAAAAAGACTTGCAGCAAGCGAGTCGAGGACCCACGGGCGAGGGTGGGAATTGCATGCAGGGATCCAAGATTCGTTTCAGAGGGTGGCGTACCTGGCAAGTGGGTAGTCTGACCTTGGTGCTCGGGGCTTCGGTCGTTCTCGCTGGCTTCTTCGGGCATCGTGCCTGGCGGGGGCCCCGTCTCGCCGCCAACTCCGTGCCACTCTTGGTCCCCGCCGCGATCACGCTCGGGGGGGGAATCCATCTCCTGGGAGGTTTGGAGCCGTCCGCGGCCTACGTGGTCGAAACTTCGGAAGGGCTGGTCCTGGTTGATTCGGGCCTCCAAAGCGACGCGCAGCCACTCAAGTCGCAGATGGCGAAGCTCGGGCTTGACTGGAAGGGCCTGCGCGCCGTCCTGCTCACTCACGCCCATGGAGACCATTGTGGAGGGGCGGAGCACTTGCGAGCGGCGACCGGGGCGAAAGTGTTTGCCGGCGTGGGTGATGCGGCGGTCTTGAAGGCTGGGGGGCCGCGCGAGGCTTTCTTCAGCACCTTCTACAGGCCCCACGATCAACCCCACCCGACCACGGTGGACGTCGAGCTCGACGGCGGTGAGTCGATCACCTTCGGTGACGTCCGCTTTCGCGCCCTGGCCATGCCGGGCCATACTCCGGGAAGCATCTGTTATCTCATGGAGCGATCGAATCTCCGCGCTCTGTTCGCGGGCGATGTGATCTTGATGCTGGCTGGTGACGAGCAACCCCACTCGCAGAAGCGGAAGCCGCTGGGAACCTATTCGGCCTATCTGTCACCTCGTTACCGTGGCGACGCCAAGACCTACCTTTCCTCCCTCCGCGAGCTGCGGGCATTGCCGGTTCCCGACCTCGTGCTACCCGGCCACCCGGCCGCGGACCCGACACCCCAGAGCCCTTGC
Source organism: Isosphaerales bacterium (assembly GCA_044450785.1). Lineage (GTDB taxonomy): Bacteria > Planctomycetota > Planctomycetia > Isosphaerales > Isosphaeraceae > JBIOJM01. The sequence goes on along the minus strand of JBIOJM010000006.1, from coordinate 34,142 downwards.
TTGACGCGAGCGCGATGGGCACGACTGCTCGATCAGGGTATCCGCGACCTGGAGACGCTGCTGGACCGATATGAGACCGACGGTCCCGACTTTCTGGACGGCGATCCAAAACGGCTGCTGCCGGACCTGTATTACCTCGGCGACTTCAAGGGCGCGACTGTCTACGGCTTCTTCGCTTCGTCGCAGTTCTTCCTCGTGGACGCCCCCGGTGGGCCGGGCCTGATCAAGTTGGTGAAGACCCGTCTCGAGCAGCTCGGTCGTGAGCCGGTGAATCCGACCGCGGTCTTGCTCACTGCCTGCGGCGGGGAACAGACGGCCGGGCTCAGCGAGCTGGTCGAGCAGTGCCACCCGATCGTGGTGGCCCCGGCTGCCGGGCTCGAGCGAATCAGGAAATCCTGTCCAGCCGGAACGGCCGTGCTCTCGGCGGAGCAATTACCCGATCAAGGTTGGTTCAAGGTGACCACGCTGCCGCTCCGGGGGCGAGGTCTGGCACCGACCGCTTACCAGGTCCAATGGGCCGATAAGACCGTTTTGTTCTCCGGGCGGATTCCGATCCAGGCCAAGTCCGAGATCGAGCTCGAGCTGTTCTCGGAAATCTCGAAATCGAGAGAGGCCACGATCGACTATCTGATCTCCGTAAACCAATTGAGTGACCTGAAACCGGACCTTTGGCTGCCGGCGGTTTCCGCGGACGGCCAGAACGCCAATGTCTATGACGGCGAGTGGCAGGATCTCATCGCGTACAATTACCGAGTTGGATATCTTGGCCTGAACGGGCCACGTTGAAACTGCGGGGTGACACGCCCGAGCCCGCCCGGATGACTCACCCCGAACGTCCAGTCCGCGGGGCACTTTCCCGTTCAGGAGGGCGAATGTCGTGATCCGGGCAGCGCTCTATCCATGAGGGAGCACGATCGATGAGCACGGTGGTCCGGTTCGCTCTCATCGGGCTGTCTTGCGCCGCGGTTGGCGCGGGTGCGGCCTTCGTGGTGATCTCGGTCGTGATGCCGGACCGGCAGATGGGTTGGCGACCTGCGCCGCTCTTGCCGGGCCACCCAGAGACTCAGCCGTCCCTGCCGGGCCAGGGGATGCCTCAGGATACCGACGCGTTGCCGAAGCCGGGTGGACGCATCATCGACCGAGATCAGATCGATGACGGCGGCTTCGGCATGGCCAGGCAGTACACGGGCTCGATCCCGGGGCCTGGCTTTCCGCGGGGACTGCGCGAGGTGATCCGGGCGCGGGGCCGAGTGGGGCTTGCCGTCTTGCGGGCGGAGCTCGATCACCTCCGCCTCGGACCTCGAACACCAAGAGAGCCGTTGGCCTACGAGGGCCAGCTCCTTTACCAAATCGGTCTGCTCGAGATGTACGAGGGCCGGTTCTCCGAGGCCGCCGCGTCGTTTCAGAAGTCCCTGGAGGTCCGTCGGACCGGTGGTCTCCCTCCTCGAGTCCGGGCCGAGCTGATGGCCCTGCAAGGAATTGTTGCCATGCGCCAGGGCGAGGTCGACAACCAGGTCGCGAGCTTTCGCCCGTCGAGCGGTATCTTCCCCATCGAGCGTGAGGCCATCCACACCCAGCAGGCCGGCTCGCGCGCGGCGATCAAGCACTTCACCGCCTACCTGGAGAAGTGGCCGGACGACCTTCGCATCCGCTGGCTGTTGAACCTCGCCTACATGACGCTGGGCGAGTATCCCGCCAAGGTGCCCCCGGCGCACCTGATCCCACTCGACCGGTTTCGCTCGAAGATCGACGTGGGCCGGTTCGACAACGTGGCGCCGCGGGCCGGCCTGAACTCGAGAGGCCCAAACCTGGCCGGCGGCAGCGTCTTCGACGATTTCACCGGCGACGGTCTAACCGACCTTTTCACCACTTCGCTCGACGCCGGGCTGGGGGCCACACTGTACGTCAACCGCGGTGATGGTGGCTTTGAAGATCGGTCTGCCGCGGCGGGTCTCGGCGATCAGGTCTACGCTGTGAACGTCAGCCAGGTCGACTTCGACAACGACGGCGACCTCGATGTTCTCCTGTTGCGCGGCGCCTCGGAGAACCCGATGCGGCTCTCGCTGCTGCGGAACAACGGAGCCGGCATCTTCGATGACGTGACAATCGCCAGTGGTCTGGGCGAGCCGCTCTCCACCGAGTCGGCCGCCTGGGGCGACTACGACGACGACGGATTGGTCGACTTGTTCGTCTGTGGCGAGTACACGTCTCCCGCCAGCGACCCCGGGACTTCCCTCCTGGACCCACGCAACCGCTGCCGGCTCTATCATAACAGTGGCAATGGCACGTTCGAAAACGTCGCCGTCGCGGCTGGTGTCACCAACGAACGGTGCGCCAAGGGGTCGGCCTGGGGCGACTACGACGGCGACGGCCGCCTCGACCTCTTCGTCTCCAACTTCGACGGTCCCTGCCGCCTCTACCACAACGACGGCAACGGCACCTTCCACGACGTCGCCAGCCAGCTCGGAGTCGCCGGGCCATCCCACGAACACTCGTTCGCCTGCTGGTTCTGGGACTTCGATAATGACGGCCGGCTCGACCTCTTCGTCAACGACTACAGCACCCCCGGGGCGGACGTCGTGGCCCACTACTTGGGCCTCAAAGGGAAGGACCCCAGCCACCCACGCCTCTACCGCAACCTCGGCGACCAGGGCTTCCGCGACGTCAGCCTGGAGGCCGGCCTCGACTGGCCCATCGCGGCGATGGGGGCGAACTTCGGCGACGTCGACAACGACGGCTACCTCGACGCCTACTTCGGAACCGGCTGGATGTCGTATTCGGGATTGGTCCCCAATGTCATGCTCAAGAACGTCGAAGGACGGCGCTTCGAGGACGTGACCGAGTCCTCCCGCACCGGCCACCTCCAAAAGGGGCATGGCGTCTCGTTCGCCGATTGGGATTGTGACGGCGATCTCGACCTCTTCGTCGTCCTCGGCGGCATTTCCCCAGGCGACCAGGCATACAACATCTTGTTCCAGAACCCTGGCCACGGCCGCCACTGGCTCAAGGTCAAGCTCGTCGGCACCAGGACCAACCGTTCGGCACTCGGGGCCAGGCTCCAGGTCGAGTTGAAAGGGCCCGATGGCGCACCGCGGTCGATTTACCGGGTGATCGGCAACAACAGCAGCTTCGGTGGCAACTCCCTGGTCGAGACGATCGGCCTGGCCGGCGCCAAGTTCGTTACCCGGTTGACTGTGTACTGGCCGACCAGCAGGACAAGCCAATCCTTCCGCGACGTTGCGGCTGGCCAGGCGATCGAGATCACCGAGGGCACCCACTCATTCAGGGTCCTCCACCAGCCGCCGATCCCTTCCCCATCGCACTGAGCCAACTCTCACTGACCTGACAACCGAGTTCAGCAACCAACCACGCAGTGATGAAGTTCATCGAATCTGGCCCCAGTTCCGTTGTCCACGATCATTGGGCCTGTTTCAAAAAAATGTTTTGGGAACAGATCAGTTCGATCGTTTAACACGGGATTCGTGGAATGACGTCGGAATTCCGGGCTGAGTCCCGGCCAGTTGACGCAAATAAATCTTAGGGAACTCGGACCGCGCCAATCGGGAGGCGGCCGGTGCCGAACGCGGCAGGCTTTGTGTGCGCCCTTTGAACCAGCCGGTTGGGTTCCTTGAGGGGTGAGTCGCGATGCGCTCTTCGTTCCGGATCGTTCTCGCCGGGTTCTGCTGCATCGCGATTGCTCTGGCTACGGTTGCCTGGATCAGCGGCCTTGATTGGTGGGGGAAGACACCTCAGAGTGTCCGTGGCGCATCAGAGGCGTCGACGCCGGCGGTGAACACCCAACTGGAGACATTTCCGGACCCCAACGCCCCGGGGACGTCGAAAATAGTATTTATTTCTCGAGATGACTTTGACAGTGGCGTTTTTCAAACGGCCGCGGGGTTCATGGGCCCGGTCCGAGACGAGGGATCGCTGGAGGAGTGGCAACAGGCGATCCTGGGGCGGAGCCGCCGCGGGCTGGGATACTGGCGGGCAAGGGCGGATAACCTCGCGCTCGATTCGCCTCCGACCGCGGAACAAGCCACCCTGGCAATCCGAACTTGGCGGGCCATCGCCTTCCTCGAGATGTACGAGGGGAGGTTCGCCGAGGCCAAGTCATGGCTGGAGCGGGGGCTGGCACTGAGCCGGACATCGGGCGTTTCGGCGGAGGACCGAGCCTACTTGCGTGCTCTGCTGGGCATCGCCGCGCTGCGGCGGGGAGAGATCGAGAACTGCCTCGATTGTCTGGGCCCTTCGAGCTGCATCTTCCCGATTGTGCGTGAGGCGTTCCACACCAAGCAAGCAGGCTCGCGCGAGGCGGTCCAGCAGTTCACCGCCTACCTTGAGGAATGGCCGGACGACCTCCGCATCCGCTGGCTGCTGAACATCGCTTACATGACGCTGGGCGAGTACCCGGAGAAAGTGCCCCCGGCGTACTTGATCACGCTCGACCGGTTCCGCTCGAAGATTGAGGTGGGCCGGTTCGAGAACGTCGCGCCCAGGGTCGGCCTGGGGGTGAGAGGACCGGGCCTGGCCGGTGGCAGCATCTGCGATGATTTCAACGGCGACGGCCTACCCGACCTGCTCACGACCTCGGTCGCCGCCGACCAAGGGGCCTCGCTGTTCGTCAACCGAGGCGACGGCACGTTTGAGAACCGTTCAACGGCGGCGGGCCTTGACACCCAGGTCTATGCATTGAACCTCACCCGCGCCGATTACGACAACGACGGCAAGCTCGACGTGTTGCTGCTGCGCGGCGGGTGGGAGAAGCCGGCCCGGCTCTCCCTGCTGCGCAACAAGGGGGGCGGCGTGTTCGAGGACGTGACCATCGCCAGCGGACTGGGCGAACCGATCGCGTCCGAGTCGGCCGCCTGGGGCGACTATGACAACGACGGCCTCGTCGACGTCTTCGTTTGCGGAGAGTATGCGGAGGACTCCTCCGGCGGGCCGGCCGGCCGACCCGACCCTCGCAACCGTTGCCGGCTCTACCACAACCTCGGCAACGGCAGGTTCGTCGATGTCGCCGCCCTTGCCGGAGTCCTCAACGAGCGATACGCCAAGGGGGCGGTCTGGGGCGACTACGATGACGATGACCGGCTCGACCTCTTCGTTTCGAATATGGGCAAGAAACCCGTCCGATTATACCACAACGAGGGGAACGGCACCTTCCGCGACGTCGCCCAAGAGGTCGGCATCGTGGACAAGTCCCCGGGCGCCCCGCTCATCACGAGTTTCCCCTGTCTGTTCTGGGACTTCGACAACGATGGCCGGCTCGACCTTTTCATCAACGAGTGGAAGGCGAACCAGGGCGAGATCGTGGCGGGGTATTGCGGAATCCACGTGGGGACCTCGAGCCCACCGCGTCTCTATCGCAACCTCGGGCCTGGAGGTTTCCGGGACGTGAGCCGGGAGGTCGGCCTCGACCGGCCCATTGCGTCGATGTCGGTGAACTGCGGCGACATCGACAACGACGGTTTCCTCGACCTCTACCTGGGAACCGGCTGGATGGCCTACTCTGGCCTGGTCCCCAATGTGATGCTGAAGAACGTCGACGGACGCCGCTTCGAGGACGTGACCGACTCCACCCGGACCGGCCACCTGCAGAAGGGGCACGGCGTGTCCTTCGCCGACTGGGACTGTGACGGCGACCTGGACCTGTTCACCGTCCTCGGCGGCGGTTATCCGGGCGACAAGGGTTACAGTGCCCTCTTTCAGAACCCCGGCCACGGCCGTCACTGGCTCAAGGTCAAGCTCATCGGCACCAAGACCAACCGCTCGGCCCTGGGGGCCAAGGTCCGCGTCGACTTGAAGGGAGCCGATGGCGCGACCCGCTCGATCAACCGGACGATCGGGACCAACGGCAGCTTCGGCGGCAACAGCCTCGTCGAGACGATCGGCTTGGCCGATGCCAAGTTCGTCACCCGGCTGACTGTCTACTGGCCGACCAGCAGGACCAGCCAGTCCTTCCGCGATGTTGCAGCTGACCAGGCGATCGAGATCACGGAGGGTTCCGACTCCTTCAAGGTCCTCCACCAACTGCCGTTGCCGCTACCGCCCCCTACCCGCTGAGCCGGCCCCGGCGAACTGGGCAATCCGGTCGCCAGAGACTGTCCTCCGCGCTGTGATCCCTGGGTCTCTTGTAACGAGGGAACAAATGCAACCCACAGGGCTTCCAATTGATGGGTCATGAGATTCGTTCGGGCTCGCACTGGAATCTCGGGGCTTTTTCCGGGCCGTTGACGTAGTAACAATCGAGGTGATAAGACCATCGTGATGAGCCGCGCGTCCGATGGCACTGATGTGGCCAGGGAATGATGATCGTCGGCTTTGGGCCAGCCGTGGGGGTGCCTTGAGGGGGAAGTAGCGATGCGCTTTCTGCTCCGATTCGTCCTCGTGGGGATTTGCTGCGTCGCGATTGCCTTGGGGGTCGTCGCCTGGATCACCGGCCTGGATTGGTGGGGAAAGTCACCTCAGAGCGTCCAGGGCGATTCGGAGGCGTCGCCTCCGGCGGCGAAGACCCACCTCGAGACTTTTCCGGATCCCAATGCCCCGGGGACTTCGGCCCAGGTTTACCTCGAAACGACGGATCTCGACGGCGATATCTTCACCGCGGCCCTTCCCTTCACCGGGGCGATCCGAGACCCTCGCTCGCTGGAGGACCTGCGCGAGGCTCGCCGGGGCCGGGGCCGCCGGGGGATTACCGCCCTGCGAGCCCAGTACGATCAACTCCATCTGAACTCGCCCCCAACTTTTGAGCAGGTGTTGAAGGCGGTCCCGCTGGCGCGACAGATTGCCTTCCTCTACATGTACGAGGGCAGGCTCTCCGATGCCACCTCCTGGCTCGAGCGGGCCCTGGATTTCAGCCGAAGGCCGGAGTTTTCCCCGGATATTCAGGCTCACATCCACGCCCTGCTGGGCATCGCCGCGCTGCGGCGGGGCGAGATCGAGAACTGCCTCGAGTGCCTGGGCCCTTCGAGCTGCATCCTACCCCTCGAGCCTGACGCCGTCCACACCCAGCAGGCGGGCTCGCGCGAGGCGGTCAAGCAGTTCATCGCCTACCTGAAATGGTCGCCCGGCGACCTCCGCGTCCGCTGGCTACTGAACATCGCCTACATGACGCTGGGCGAATATCCGAAGAGGGTCCCGCCCGGTTTTCTGATTCCGCCCGACTCGTTCCGCTCGAAGCTCGACGTGGGACGATTCGAGAACATCGCACCCCGGGCCGGCCTGGGGGTGAGGGGCCCGAACCTGGCCGGAGGCAGTATCTTCGACGATTTCAACGGAGACGGTCTGCCTGACCTGCTCACGACCTCGATCGATTCCGACCTGGGGGCCTCGCTGTTCATCAACCGCGCGGACGGCACGTTTGAAGATCGCTCGGCCGCGGCCGGCCTCAGCCAGCAGATTTATGCCCTGAATCTCGCCCGCGCCGATTTCGACAATGACGGTAACCCCGACATCGTTCTTCTCCGGGGCGCCTGGGAGAAGCCAGCCCGGCTCTCGCTGCTCCGGAACAAGGGGGGTGGGATCTTTGAGGACGTGACGATCGCCAGTGGTCTGGGCGAGCCAATCGCGACCGAGTCGGCCGTCTGGGGCGACTACGACAACGACGGCCGCCTCGACCTCTTCGTCTGCGGCGAGTTTCACAGCGACGCGCCCAACCCCAGCGACCGCAGCCGGCTTTATCACAACCAGGGCGACGGCACGTTCAAAGACGTCGCCGCCGCGGCCGGTATCGTCAATGAGCGCGTCGCCAAGGGGTCGGCGTGGGGCGACTACGACGGCGACGGGCGCCTCGACCTGTTCGTCTCAAACCTCGACGGTCCCTGCCGCCTCTACCACAACGACGGCAACGGCGCCTTCCACGACGTCGCCAGCCAGCTCGGCGTCGCCGGACCATCCCACGAACACTCGTTCGCCTGCTGGTTCTGGGATTTCGACAATGACGGCCGGCTCGACCTCTTCGTCAACGACTACAATACCCCCGGGGCGGACATAGTGGCCCACTACTTGGGCCTCAAAGGGAAGGATCCCAGCCACCCACGCCTCTACCGCAACCTCGGCGACCAGGGCTTCCGCGACGTCAGCCTGGAGGCCGGCCTCGACTGGCCCATCGCGGCGATGGGGGCGAACTTCGGCGATATCGACAACGACGGCTACCTCGACGCCTACTTCGGAACCGGCTGGATGTCCTACTCGGGCCTGGTCCCCAATGTGATGCTCAAGAACGTTGAAGGACGCCGCTTCGAGGACGTGACCGAGTCCTCCCGCACCGGCCACCTCCAGAAGGGGCACGGCGTCTCCTTCGCCGACTGGGATTGCGACGGTGACCTCGACCTGTTCGTCGTCCTCGGCGGGGCTTATCCGGGCGACCAGGCATACAACATCTTGTTCCAGAACCCCGGCCACGGCCGCCACTGGCTCAAGGTCAAGCTCGTCGGCACCAAGACCAACCGCTCAGCTCTGGGGGCCAGGATCCAGGTCGAGCTGAAGGGGGCTGATGGCACGCCGCGATCGATTTTTCGGGTGATCGGCAATAACGGCAGCTTCGGCGGCAACTCCCTCGTCGAGACGATCGGCCTGGCCGACGCCAGGTCCGTCGTCCGGTTGACGGTGACCTGGCCGACCAGCAAGACGAGCCAGACCTTCCGCGATGTTGCCGCCGACCAGGCGATCGAGGTCACGGAGGGCTCTGAATCGTTCAAGGTCCTCCACCAACCGCGGCTGCCGTCTCCACCCCCCGTAGTCCAATCTCGCACGACGGATGCGCCCGGCTCGAGATAGAGTGGAGGGGTCACGGCCTCCGAGCCCTGGGTAGCGGTGGAAGGTTGAGGACTCGCGGAGCGTCCGTCCCCTCGGTCACTTCGATGGACTGATTGACGGCCAAGTCTCGGAAGGTCTGGGTCGATCGACTTGCTGGCCAGGTCACCGACAGCGCGGCGATGGACGTGGCATCAGCGAGGCCGATCGTCTCGACAAGGGTGTTACCCCCGTAGCTGGAGGCGCCGCCGACCTGGCGATACACCGAGCGGGTTACGCCGTCGCGTCCCTGGAGGTCCACCCGGATCCTCGCCCCCAAAGCCGCCCGGTTGGTCCGCGTGCCCACGAGCTTCACTTTGAGCCAGTGGCGGCCATGCCCGGGGTTCTGGAAGAGCAGGTTGTACGCCTTGTCGCCGGGAACAGCGCCACCGACCTCGACGAAGAGGTCGAGATCGCCGTCACAGTCCCAGTCCGCAAAGGAAACTCCGTGCCCCTTTTGAAGATGGCCGGTGCCCGAGGTGGTGGTGACGTCCTCAAACCACCGGCCCTCGATGTTCTTGAACATGAGATTGGGGATGAGGACCGAATAGCCCGGGGCCCCCGTGCCGAGGTACATGTCCAGGAAGCCGTCGTTGTCGATGTCGCCGAAATTCGAGCCCATCGCGAGTATGGTTCGATTCAACCCGACCTCGAGGGAGATGTCGCGAAACCCGGTGGGCCCGAGGTTCCGAAAGAGGCGCGGGTGGCTCTTCGAGCTGGTCGACTGCCCGAGGGCACTCGCCACGACGTCATTGAGGTCGCCCGCGTAATCGTTGACGAAGAGATCGAGCCGGCCGTCGTTGTCGAAGTCCCAGAACCAGCAGGAGAAACCGGCTTGCGGCTCGGTCACGCCGAGCTCGGGGGCGACATCCTGAAAGGTTCCGTCGCCGTTGTTCCGGTAGAGTCGGTTGCCGCCGCGGCCGTTGGCGGCGTAGTAGTTCGCGACGTAGAGGTCGAGGAAGCCGTCGGCGTCGAAATCGCCCCAGGCTGCCCCCTTGGCAAAACGGTCATTGCAGACCCCGGCTTGTTCCGCGACGTTAACGAACGTACCGTCACCTCGGTTCCGGTAAAGCCGGCAGCGGTTCCTTGGGTCGGAGACCGACAGGTCCCCGTCACCTGAAAACAAGCCGTCCCCAGAGCTGGCGGCGAACTCACCGCACACGAAGACGTCGACGAGGCCATCGTTGTCATAATCGCCCCAGGCCGCCGCATGGGACGCGATCGGCTCGGCCAGGCCGGCGGCCACGGTGACGTCCTCGAAGACGCCGCCTCCCTTGTTCCTCAGCAGCGACATCCGGGAAGGTTTCTCCCAGCCGCCCCGGAGCAGGAGGACGTCGAGCCGGCCGTTGTTGTCAAAATCGGCGTGAGCGACGTTGAGCGCCAAGGGCTGTGACGTGAGTCCGGCCGGTCCGGAGCGGTCCTCGAACGTGCCGTCACCGCGATTGACGAACAGCGACGCCCCCAGGTCGGCGTCGAACGACGAAGTGAGAATGTCCGGAAGGCCGTCGCCCGTGAAGTCATCGAACACGCTGCCGCCGGCCATGTTCGCACCCCGGACACCGAGGCCGACCAGGGGCGCGACGTTCTCGAACCGGCCCACGTCGAGCCGCGAGCGGAACAGATCGAGCGGGATCAATTGCCCGGGGGGGACCTTGTCGGGATACTCGCCCAGAGTCATGTAGGCGACGTTCAGCAGCCAGCGCACCCCGAGGTCCTCGGGCCGCTGCTCAAGGTACGCGCTGAAGTGACGGATCGCCTGGCGCGAGCCCGACGGCCGCTGGTGCACGGCCTCGGCCGCGATGGGGAAGATGCAGCTCGACGGGCCGAGGCACTCCACGCAATTCTCTGTCTCGCCTCGCCGCAGGTGGATGACCCCCAGCAGTGCTTCGAGATTGGCCCGCAGGCCGCTCGGCATGCCCGCGCTCCCCGCGCTCCCCGCCAGAGCACTCTCGGTCCAGGCGACCGCCTCGTCGAATTCTCCTCCATACATCGAGAGCAGGCCGAGAGACGCCTTGATCGGAAAGGCCCGGAAAGATTGATCCGGGGAGTCCGGGGGTATCGAACGGAGTTGCGAGAGCAGCTCGTCCTTCCCGCGCTGGGCGCGACCCTTGATTGCCTCGCGGATCTGCTCGAGCGAGCTACGATCCTGGATCGGGCCCGTATACCGGCAGGCTGTGGGGTAGCCCGCATTTTCGAAGCCCGAGGTGCTAAACAACGGGAATGCGCGTTCCGACGGCGGCGCCTCTCCGGGGTGGGGACGGGTCAGGCCTGCCGAAGCCGACGATCCGCGACCCGAGGCTCCTTTGATCATCCGCTCGATGGCGGCACTGTAGTTCGGATCCGTAAGCATGGCCACCGCCGCGACGGCCGATGCCGCGCAGACGATTCCCCCAAGGCCGACTCCCAGCATCCTCCGCATGGGTGTTCGCTCCGAGGCGCGGGTTCGCGGAGGAGATGGAACGGCGAGGGGCCTTCCCTGTCTTTTTCGGGACAACCGAGAGGACAGCTCTTCCACTAATCAGTTAGTATCAGCGACAACCAAGTGCCGAAGGAGCCGGCTTTTTCCAATTTCAGGTAGAATGGCCCGGAGTCGGAGGCATGTGATCGATGTGGGCGCGGTGCGAGGGGCGGTTGCCGTGGATTTGATCGGGTGGAAGAGTCCTGTTCACGCCGTCACGGCCGCGGGGATAGGCGTGCTGATGATGGCCTGCGTCGGATGTCACAAGGAGCCGGCTCGATCGGCACGTGCGGCCGCCGCGCCGGCCAGGCCCTTGGTCTTCCGCGCTCAGGAGCTGCCATTCGTCTATGAACGGGGCGAGACCGGAGCGGCGTGGCCCGTCGAAACGACGGGCGGAGGGGTCGGCCTGCTCGATTATGACGGCGACGGCCGGCTCGACCTCTTCTTCGCGCAAGGCGGCCCGTTGCGGCCGGGCAAGGATTCCCGGCCCACATCCGATGTGTTGCTGAGAAATCTGGGCGACGGCCGGTTCGAGGACGTTTCGGCTCGAGTCGGCCTCACCACGAAGGGGTATGGCCAGGGGGTCACAGTAGCCGACTACGATGCCGACGGCGATCCCGACGTGTACGTGACGAGGTACGGTCGCAACACCCTATGGCGAAACGATCGTGAGCGTAGCCGGTTCACCGACGTGACCGAGGAAGCAGGCGTCGGATGCGGAAGCTGGAGCCTGGGAGCGGCGTTCGGCGATTACGACGGCGACGGCGACCTCGACCTCTTTGTCGCCAATTACTTCGCATTTGACCCCGCGAAGGCACCATTTCGGCGCGATCCTGTAACCGGCGCGCCCGACTATGGTTTGCCACAGGAGTTCGGAGGTCTTCCCGACGTCCTCTATCGCAACGAGGGGAACGGCCGTTTCCGCGACGTCACCGCCTCCGCGGGCGTTGCTGGCTCGGGGCGCGGGATGGGCGTGCTGGCAACCGACCTGGACGCCGACGGCCGGCTCGACTGGCTCGTCGCCAACGACGCTCAAAGCAATGCCCTCTGGCGCAACCGCGGCGACGGCACGTTCGAGGATGTGGCCGACCGGCTCGGACTGGCGGTCAACGGCCAAGGCCTGGCCGAGGCCAACATGGGAATCGCTTTCGGCGACACCGACGGCGACACTCTGCCCGACGTCCTGATCACCCACTTCTTCGGCGAGCACATGACCCTTTGGCGTGCCTACGCCGGCCCGGAAGGCGGGATCTTCTATCAGGATCAGACCAGCGAGGCGGGTCTGGCGATCGACACCCGCCCGTTGACCGGCTGGGGCGCGGTCCTGGCCGACCTGGACTTGGACGGCCATCTCGACCTGTTGGCGACCAACGGCCATATCCGCCGCGAGCCCGCCCAGCTCTATCCGTATCAGAACCCTCCCATCGTCTTGCGGAACCAGGGGAGTGGCCGCTTCACCAACGTCACCGCCACTGCCGGCGCGTATTTCCAGGCGCTGCACATCGGTCGCGGGCTGGCCTGCGGCGACCTTGACGGCGACGGCGATCTCGACCTGGTCATCGTCCACCACCATGCCCCGAGCGTCGTGCTCTGGAATGAATCACCCCGCAAGGGCGGTTACTTGATCGTCAAGTTCCAGGGAAGTGGGGCCAATCGCGACGCCATCGGCACGCGGCTGATCGCTCACGTCGGCCCGCACAAACTGCTGCGCACCATCGACGGAGGTGGAAGCTATCTCTCCACTCATGACCCCAGGGTCCACTTCGGTCTGGGTGACGCGCCACGCGTCGATCGTCTGGAAGTCCGCTGGCCCTCAGGACGGGTCGAGACACGGTCAAACGTGCCGGTCAATATCACGATCGAATGGGTCGAGGGGAATGAGGCTGCTCAATTCAAGCAAGAATCTCCCTGACCACCTTCACAACGATGCGATCGACTTGATTCTTTCGATGGAACGCCGAATCGATGGACGAGCGATCGCCCGTCGGGCATACTCATTCTTGGCAATCGACGGTCGTCCGCAATCTTGTTTTTCTTGAGGTGTAGGGCGCCCTACCCAATCGGCTCGATCATCACGGGAGATCACTGCGATCATGACATTAATTCGTGCAGTGCTTATCGTCGTGGCAATCACGACGCTACCTGCCTCCGTCCTGGCCCAGGCGCCGGCTTCGGCTCGGCCCAACGCATTGGGGCGGCAGTCCGCGGGCGGGAGTTCCAGCCGATCGTCCTTGGTGTCGGAGCCCGGCGGTGAGATCAAGGCGGTGACCCAGGCGATTCTCGAGGAGATCGACAAGCGCTCGGAGCTGATGGCCAACATCGAGTACCTCTGCGACATGATCGGGCCGCGTCTGACGGGATCACCGAACCTGGCCAGGGCCAACCAGTGGACACGGGACAAGTTTCAGCAATATGGGTTATCGAATCCCCACCTCGAGTCGTGGACGATCGAGCGAGCCTGGACACGGGGCGACGCGAAGGGGCGCGTGGTCGTGCCGGTCGAGCAGCGGGTCCTGCTGGAGTCGGCTGGTTGGGGCCCCTCGACCAAGGGCCCCGAGCGTGGGCCGGTGGTCCACGTCAAGGCCCAGTCGACGGACGAGCTTGGTTCCTACAAAGGGAAGCTCAAGGGCGCCTGGGTCCTCCTCTCCGAAGTCTCCGTCCAGCCCTCCCCCAAGCAGCCCCAGCCCAACCTGGAACGTGAGATGCGGCGGCGGATCCGCGACTTCACGAAGATGAGGGAGTTCCGCGAGCCGCTCAGGAAGTTCCTGATTGCCGAACGGGCCGCCGGAATCTTGCGCGATTCCAGCAAGGAGCATGGCTTGATCAACATGACCACTGCTGTGAGCAACTTCGTTCCGTCCGAGCTCCCCGAGGCGTTCTTGACCACCGAGTCCTACGGGCTGATCTGGCGGCTGCTCAAGCGCGGGCCGGTCGAGGTCGAGATCGACTTGAAAAACGCGTTCAGCAAAGGTGAAGTCGAGGTGTACAATACGGTTGCCGAGATCCCCGGCTCCGAAAAAGCCGACGAAGTCGTCTTGATCGGCGGACATATCGATAGCTGGGACCTGGGCACCGGCGCGACCGACAACGGAACCGGCATCATGGCGGTGCTCGAGGCCGCCCGGGCACTCAAGGCCGTTAACATCAGGCCCAGGCGCACCATCCGCTTCGCCCTCTTCTCGGGCGAGGAGGAAGGACTGCACGGATCGCGTGCTTACGTCAAAGCGCATGAAAAAGAGATGCCCAAGATTTCGGGTGTGCTGATTCACGACATGGGGACCGGCCGGGTGAAGAGCATCGGGCTGCAAGGCCGCTATGATCTGCGCGAATTGATGGACCGCGTCGTCGAGCCGTTCAAGGAAGCCGTGAACCTCGACGAGCTCTCCATGCGGACCATGATGGGCACCGACCACCTGTCGTTCCTGCCCCATGGTGTGCCGGCATTCGCCGTCGTCCAGGACGAGGCCGAGTATCGCAAGACGCACCACACCGAGAGCGACACCTTCGACAAGGTCTACTCCGATGAGATCAACCAGGGAGCGAAGGTACTGGCGGCGTGGGCGTACAACCTGGCCATGCTGCCGGAACTGCTGCCACGCGATCCCAAGCCGCGGCAGCGCGGAATGTTCGATAGCCCCGAATTCCGCCAGCCACGCGATCAAGAGCCAAAGTCGAGCGAGCCCAAGCAGCCGGAAGTCAAGGGCCGGGTCGCCGCCGAGGCGGCTCGATGAACCCGGAAACGCTCGGGACAAGTCAAGCATTCGGTTTTGAAGTCGGTCATTCCTACGTTTCGATTGATGAGGAGTCCACTGATGCGCACGAATTTCTCCAAGACGACCCTTGCGGTGTTCTTCCTCCTTGGCCTCGGCAGGCATGCCGCCGCGGATGACTTCGTCATTGACGCGGCGCATTCGGGAGTCACCTTTAAGATTAAACACCTCGACCTGAGCTACGTCCACGGCCGGTTCGACAAGTTCTCCGGCAGTTTCACTCTCGACTCCAGCGACCCCGCCAAGTCGTCGTTCAAAATGAACATCAGGTCGGACAGCATCGACACCAACAACGCGGGGCGCGATAACCACCTGCGGGGCCCCGACTTCTTCAACGCCAAGCAGTTCCCGGCCATCACGTTCACCAGCACCTCGGTCAAACCGATCGAGGGGGGCTATGAAGTGACGGGCGACCTGACCCTTCACGGCGAGACCAAGCCCATCACCTTTTCTCTCAAGGGCGGTCGCACAGCGCAGTTCCAGGGGGCCCCGCGGACCGGCTTTTCCACGGAGCTCATGCTCAAGCGATCCGAGTTCCGCATTGTCAAATTCCCGGAAATGCTCGGCGACGAGGTCTATGTCTCGATCGGCTTTGAAGGCGCGAAAAAAAGATAGATATGATCATATTTCTTTCCGCTTCATTGCAGTCTTGACCGGGGGATGGAGCCCCTTGCTCTGGCGGCGACACGACCGGCGGAAGAGCAGAGGAGTCGACCCATGCCGGACCCGGTCCTGATTGTGACGGCGCTGGGCGTTGCGGCCACGGCCGCGGCCGTGGTGCTCTTGATTTGCGGCTGGCCCTGGCGTGCGGCTCGGACCCCTTGGTTTGACGCCGGCTGGGTCCTGGGGGTGGGTGCCGGGTTCGTCCTCGGTTGCTGGGTCCTGGGGATCCGGCCCCACTGGCCACCGCGCGAGGATCAGGACCGTCTGCTGGCCCTGGTGCTTCCGGCCATTCTGGTGGTCGAGCTGCTGGCGACGTTTCCCCGGGTGCCGCGCTGGCTCATCTGGCCGCTGCGCTCGGCCGTCGCGGCGAGTGGGGCCGGGATTTTACTGTTCGGGAGCAGCTACCTCACCGATGTCGCGGGGCCTGGAACGCGGGAATGGTCACCGGTGCAGGCGTGGTTGATCTTGGGGGGCCTGGCCGCAGCATTGGCGGCGGACTGGGTCCTGCTGGCGATCCTGGCTCGCCGGGCGCCGGGGCTGTCGCATGCGGTGTGCCTGTCGGGCACAAGCGCCGGGGCGGCGCTGACGGTGATGCTCTCCGGATATGCCACGGGCGGGCAGGTCGGCCTACCGCTCGCTGCTGCTCTCCTGGGGGCCGCGGCCGCCGTGCTCGTGCTGCCGCGCGCGTCGCAAACGACCGGCCCGATTGGAGTGGCGATCGTGGGACTCTTCAGTCTGCTCGTGATCGGACGCTTCTTCGGACAGCTCACCTCGGCTCACGCCATCTTGTTGTTCTGCGCCCCTTTGCTGGGTTGGCTGCCCGAGCTGCCCTACCTGCGCCGGCTGCGGCCGTGGGCGCGCGGCCTGACCCGCGTGATCTTGGTCGGGGCCTTGGTATCGGCGGTCGTCGTCGATGCCCAGCGGAAGTTCGTCGAGGATTCCAACGCGTCCTCGGGGGCCGAACCAGAGGAACCTTCGATCCAGGATGACAAGGATTTGGGGCGATAGAAAAATTGAGAACCCCCTTGAAGGAATTCGGGGCGATTTCTACAATTGTCCGAGATCGGATAATTGTCAGAGACCAAAACCGGGTCGATCTCTTCTTCTCGTCGTTTCAGGGCGGCGGCCCCTTTTCCCTGGGGAGACCTCACCATGTCCGTTAGCTCCTTGGCTCGAATTCGTCGGCGGGTCGGTCTTGGATTCTCGGTGCTCTTGGGCTCGTGGATGCTCTGGATTCAGACTCCCGGCATTCCGGTCCTCCGAGCCCCTCGCGCCAGCGCGGCGGTCAAGGAGGCTGGTCTGACCCTGTTCGAGCATGAGTGGAAACCAGGTGACCCCCTGGCCGGGGGCGATGGTCTGGGGCCCGTATTCAACGAACGCTCCTGCGTGTCCTGCCACTTCCAGGGGGGTGTTGGGGGCGGGGGTGACTCCACGAAAAACGTGACGGCCTTTGAGGTCCATCCCGTGCCGGGGCGACCCGACGTGAAGGGTGGGGTGCTTCATCGATTCGCCATCTCGAAGGACTGCCGGGAAAGTCAGACGGGGCTCCACGATTTCTTCGCGGTCGTGCCCGGCGGTCTGAAGGTTGTCGGTGGCTGTTTCGTGGAAACGAGGGATTTCGACCCGGTGCGCATCCAGAGCGTCAACACGACGGCGTTGTTTGGTGCGGGCTGGATCGACCGGATCTCGACCAAGAGTATCCTGAACCAGAGCCGGCGCAGGTCGTTGCAGGCGATCGGCAAGGAGCTGCTGGCCGATCTGGACGGCGTCCCGCCGGGCCGGCCGCGCGTCTTGCCGGACGGCCGGATCGGTAAGTTTGGCTGGAAGGCGCAGTTCGCGACGCTGGAAGAGTTCGTCGCCTCCGCCTGCGCCAACGAGCTCGGCCTGGGCAACCCGATGATGGAACAGGCCAGGCCGTGGGCTCGCCATGCCTCAACAAAGGTCAATCCCGACCTGGACCAGGCACAGTTCCGCTCGCTGGTGGCCTTCGTCGACACCTTGCCCCGGCCGACCGAAGTCCTGCCGCTCGACCCGAAGGAACAAGAGCAATGCGAGCGCGGCAAGGCGTTGTTCCAGCAGATTGGATGCACAGGCTGTCATACACCCGTGATGGGTGGCGTGGTGGGCGTCTACAGCGATTTCCTCCTGCATCGGCTCACCAACCCGAACGAACTGGGGGGCGGTTACGCCGAGATCCCGAGTGCCCCGCTACCGGACGATCATCCGCTGCCGGATGAGTGGAAGACACCCCCGCTCTGGGGCGTCGCCGGCAGTGCTCCTTACTTCCACGACGGCGGATCACCAACCTTGGAAGCCGCGATCCGCCGGCATCATGGCGGCGCGGCCAGCGTCACCAAGGCATTCGAGTCCCTCGCCAGCGCCGATCGCAAGGCGATCATCGGCTTCCTGGAGAGCCTCAAGCCCCCGGCGGAAACCAAGTCCGCCGGCCCGCGCACGGGAGGGATCATCGCCATGGCAAGGTGACCTTCACCTGACGGGCGACCCTCCGAGTTCGTGCAAGCGGCGGCGAAGCTCCCAGACAGCCAGTTGGTCCAGGGGGCGAATCGCATCGCCCTCGTCAAAGTCAAGCTCGGTCGTGACACGGACCCAGCAGGCGACCCGCTCCACGTCTCCCGTGACGGGAGCGAGGACCCGCCAGCACCGCGCTATCGCGTCGGAACACGCTGTCGCAAGCCGCCGGCTATCGGGACTGAACGCCAGGGCATGCACTTCGCCCGGGTGCTCCAGGGGTGGGCCGATCGGCAGAGCGGTGTCGGCACCCCAGAGCCGGACGGTCCCATCCCGGCCCCCCGTCGCGATCATCGACCCGTCGGGGCTGAAGAGCACGGCGGTGACCGGCGCATCGTGCCGGATTGGGCCGACGACGGCAGCCCCGGTCATCGCATCCCACTGTCTGACCGTTCCGTCGTCACACGCCGTGGCAACCAGTCGCCCGTCCGGGCTGAAGGCCATCGCGCCGACGGTCCTCTCATGGCGAATTGGAGACGAGAGCAGCGCCCCCTTGGCGACGTCCCAGAGCCGCGCTGTCCGATCCGTGCTCACAGTCGCCAGCCTCCGCCCGTCAGGGCTGAACGCCACGGCATGAACGCCGCCGGCGTGCGGGAGGGTCCGCTCAATCAAGTTTGCCGCGGCATGCCAACCGCCCAGGCTCGCGCGGACGACACGCTCGATGCCCGGCGAGGCCGGGCATGTATTCTCCAGAGCACGGGCCAGCCAGAGCATCCCCTCCTTGGGCATCTTCCGGCCGAAGAGGTTCGTTGCGCGCTCGATACAGAGGCGGGCCAGCGACCGCTTGACGTCGTTGAGCGCCCGTTCCTGCTCCCCACGGTAGCGGACGTCGGCCAGCCAGGCCTCGATCTCCTCGGCCAGAGCGAGCGGGGTGGCATGGCGATTCTCCGGCTGGAGCGCCATGGCTTTCAGGCAGATCGCCTCGAGTGTCGGATCGATCGACCGGCGCAGCCGGCGCGGTGCGGGGAAGATGCCACGGCGCACCCGCCGCAGGTCGAGAAAGGCCCATGCCCGACCAGCAGACAGTAAAGAGTCGCCCCCAGACCATAGATATCGCTGGCCGGCTCGACGCGGGCAAGGTTGCCCGCCGCCTGCTCGGGACTCATGTACTGCGGGGTCCCGATCACCGAGCCGGGGCGGGTCAAGGAGGACTCATCGGCGAGTGGGCCCAGGGAGGACTCATCGGACAATTCACCGTTGGGATCCGCGAGCGGCCTCGCGACCCCCCAATCAACGACGAGCGTCTCTCCGAACCGCCCGAGCATGATGTTCTCGGGCTTCAGGTCCCGGTGCACAACGCCGCGGCTGTGTGCATAAGCGACCGCGTTGCAGGCGTCGATGACGCTGCGCAACAGCCGGCGGAACGCCAATTCCCGCATGCCGGGCTCACGCAGAGCACCCTCGGGTTCGTGGAACCGTTCGATCGCCTGCGCGAGGGTCTCCTCCTCGATGAATCGCATCGCATAATACGGGCGGCCATCGGTGTATCGACCCAGGCCGTAGACCGGCACGATTCCCGGGTGCTCTAACCGCCCGGTGACCCTGGCCTCCCGGAGGAAGCGCGACTGGCTGACCGGGTCATGCGCGTGGTAGGCCTGCAGCTCTTTCAGAGCCACCTGACGATCCAGCTCGGAGTCGATGGCGAGAAAGACCTCGCCCAGCCCTCCTCGGGCGTACAGTCGGACCGTGCGGAAGCGCTCGTTGAGGGCCGTTGCACCCGCCCGGCCATTGACGTGACCGGCTGTGCGATCGGAGTCGTCGTGGTTCTCCGCGGGAGGCTGGGGTCCGGGATAGGCGACGGTGGCGGAGAGACCCTGCTCCCTCGGCGCGGCCAACCCACCGCGCTCGGGATGACTGGTCCCCCGGGAGACCTGGTGCGGACGATGAGGACACTGCCGGGCCGTCTTCCAGGTTAGCCGGATCACCTACCGAGAAAAAGGCTCTCGCCATGGCCGGACTGGGCCTCACGGATCTCCGTTGGAAGACCCTACCACGAAGGCGCCCAACGATACCCGCTCTTGAGGCCGTCAGAGCCCACGGCGATCGTGTCTTCGATACCCGCGCGTGTCGCACCCGCTTCAAGCTAAAGCCTTGACATTCTCCGCTGCGTGACCGATGTTTAATATCAGTCAAACTTTTGGTTCAGCGGAGACGGACATGATGGGCTCTTCCCTGCGGCCAGTTTTCCGGGGCTGGATCTGGCCGTGGTTGTGGCTTGCCGTCGCGGCGATTTCGCCAATGGATGTTGCGGCGGGCGATCTTCGTCCGACCAAGGATAAGCCCGACCCGGCACAGGACGAGCTCTTCGAAGCGCGGGTCCGCCCGGTGCTGGCTTCGCGTTGCCTGGAGTGCCACGGCACGGAGAAGCACAAGGGAGGGTTGCGGCTCGATGCGCGTGACGCGATGCTCAGAGGGGGCGAGACAGGCCCGGTCGTGGTACCGGGCAAGCCGGAAGAGAGCCTTCTGATCGAGGCGATCCGCTATGGGGGGGAAGTGCAGATGCCCCCCAAGGGAAAGCTCAAGGACGAGGAGATCGCCGCCTTGACCGAGTGGGTCAAGCAGGGTGCACCCTGGCCCGAGGCTCGTCCAGGGGTCGGTGCACGGAACGTCACATCCACGGATTCGAACGCAGGCACGACCAGCACGGTCGCAATGTCGGCGCAGGGCCGGATGCTCTGGTCGTTGCAGCCGGTCCGGAATCCAGCACCGCCGCCGGTCCAGGACGACACCTGGCCCGGTTCGCCGATCGACCGGTTCATCCTGGCCAAGCTGGAACAGAACGGGCTGGCGCCCGCGCCGGCGGCCGACAAGCCGGCCCTGATTCGCCGCGCCACTTTCGACCTGATCGGGCTACCGCCGACCCCCGAGGAGATCGACGCATTCGTCCGTGACGACGCGCCGAACGCGTTCGCCCGGGTTGTCGACCGGCTGCTGGCCTCGCCCCACCACGGCGAGCGCTGGGGACGATACTGGCTCGACGTGGCGCGCTACGGTGAGGACCAGGCCCACTCGTTCCAGCCCAGGCTCTACCCCAACGGGTTCCGCTATCGCGACTGGGTGGTCCGGTCCATGAACCGCGACTTGCCCTACGACCAGTTCATCATCGAGCAGGTTGCGGGCGACTTGATCGAGGGGCCCGGGCGGCTCGACCGCCTGGCCGCCCTGGGCTTCTTCGCTTGCGGGCCGGTCTACTACGGCGACTCCAAGAAACTCGACCAGTACGCCGATCGCATCGACACCCTGACCCGCGGTTTCTTGGGCCTGACGGTCGCCTGCGCCCGCTGCCACGACCACAAGTACGACCCGATCCCGACAACCGATTACTACGCCCTGACCGGCGTCTTCGCCAGCACCGAGTACGTGGAAGTGCCCGCCGCGCCGAAAGAGCAGGTCGAGATGTACGACAAGGCTCTCTCCGCGGTCCAGGCGAAGGAAAAGGAGATCGCGGCATTCCTCAAGGCGGAAGCAGGGCGATTGAAACCAAAGGTGCCGCCGGACCAGCTCAAGCGGGTCGAAACGTTGCTGCCGGCCGAGGCCAAGGCAAAACTGGCTGCATTGCGGACCGACCTGGGCCGCTTGAAGAAGAACACCCCGCCCAAGTATCCCGTGATCCACACGCTGGGCGAAGCATCCCGGCTGACCGAAATGCCCGTCTTGATCCGGGGCAACGCGGACACGCCGGGGGCCAAGGTCCCGCGGCGGTTCCTGGCCGTCCTGGGCGGCGATCGATTCCCCTTCCAGCACGGCAGCGGCCGGCTCGAACTGGCACGTGCGATTGCGAGTGCGGACAACCCGCTCACTGCGCGCGTGATGGTCAACCGGATCTGGCAGGACCACTTCGGCCGCGGGCTGGTTGCCACCTCCAGCAACTTCGGCACGCTGGGTGAACGGCCGACCCACCCCGAGCTGCTCGACTGGCTGACTCACCGGTTCGTCGCATCCGGCTGGTCGCTCAAGGCGCTGCACCGCGAGATCATGCTCTCGGCGGTCTACCAACAAAGCAGCCGGATCGACTCCCCAGGTTTCGCGAAAGACCCGGGCAACACGCTCCTGTGGCGGATGAACCGCCGCCGCCTGGATGTCGAGGCCTGGCGCGACGCCATGCTGGCCACCGCGGGGCGGCTTGACTCGATGCTCGGCGGTCCCTCGGTCAGCCTCGACGCACCCGGCAACCAGCGCCGCACCGTCTACGCCGCCGTCAGCCGGCACGACCTGGCCTGGATGCTCCGCCTCTTCGATTTTCCCGATCCCAATATTACCAGCGACCGTCGCGCCCAAACGACCGTCCCGCTGCAACAGCTCTTCGTGCTCAACAGCGAGTTCATGGCCGCAAGCGCCCGGGCGGTCGCCGCGCGGCTGCTGGCAGCCTCGCCGACCCGCCAGGACGATGCCGATCGCATCCGCGAGGCATATGTCCTGCTCTACGGCCGGACCGCGACCGACCGCGAGCTGAAGCTCGGATCGGCGTATCTCCAGGCGCCCGAGCCGACGACCACGAGCGCCATGCGCCCGCGCACCGAACTGAACCGCTGGGAATGTTACACCCAGGCCCTGCTGGCGACCAACGAGTTTTTATTTATTGACTGATATCCACTCAAGTTGAGGGATGTCGGCCGACCCGCGCAGTCAAACCGAGAGGCAAGCGGCCATGCAACAGAGGAACGATCAACCAGCGTCCGGGCCTGGTCTGGGCGAAATGGATGGCTCCGGCTCGTCCTTGACCCGCCGTGCGCTCTTCTGCCGGATGGGGGGCGGCTTCGGCGCCTTGGGATTGACCAGCGTACTGGCCGATGCCGGGATGCTGATCATGGCCGGAGATGCGCGAGCCGCGACGTCCGGCGGCGCGGAGGGGGCGCTCCCAAGTTCTCCTCTGGCTCCCCGGCCCCCGCACTTCACCGCGCGGGCCAAGCGGGTCATCTTCCTGTTCATGAACGGAGGCCCGTCGCACGTTGACACGTTCGACCCCAAGCCGGCCCTGCACCGGTACGCGGGCCAGGATCCGCCCGCCGCGCTCATGACCGGGCGCCGCAAGCGCGGCAAGGTCATGCCCTCGCCGTTTTCAGCCCGGCCTCACGGCCAGAGCGGAATCGAGGTAACGGAACTCTTCCCGCATCTCGCCGCCTGCATCGACGAGATTTGCGTGGTCCGCTCGATGTACACCGACAACCCGAACCACGAACCCTCGCTCTTGATGATGAACTCGGGCAACATGCAGCCGATCCGGCCCAGTCTGGGTTCCTGGCTGACCTTCGGCCTGGGTACGGAGAACCAGAACCTGCCGGGCTTCGTGGTCCTCTGCCCCGGCAAGCCGGTCGTCGGTCCTCAGTTGTGGAGCAACAGCTTCCTGCCCGGCATCTATCAAGGGACGCACATTCGCAATCAATCGATCGACCCGGACCGGATCATCCGCGACGTCATGAACCGTCACCTGTCACCGCCGGCACAGCGGGCGCAGCTCGACCTGCTTCAGGCCCTGAACCGTGAGCACCTGGGCGCGCGCGGCCGGGACGACGCGCTTGAGGCGCGAATCGCGTCGCTGGAGATGGCGTTCCGCATGCAGTTCGAGGCACGAGAGGCGTTCGACATGGCCCGAGAATCGGCCGTGACGCGGGCCCTTTACGGCACAGGCGAGTTCGCGTCCGCCTGCTTGATCGCGCGGCGATTGGTGGAACGCGGCGTGCGAGTCGTCCAGGTCTACTACGGCAGCGATCAACCCTGGGACGATCATCAAGACATCACCCGGCACCGCGATCATGCCCAGAAGAGCGATCGACCGATCGCCGCGCTCCTCAAGGACCTGAAAGCCCGCGGGCTGCTCGACGAAACGCTGGTCATCTGGGGAGGTGAATTTGGCCGGACTCCTTATTCCGAAGGAGCCAAGGGCCGCGACCACCACAGCCTGGGCTTCTCGATGTGGCTGGCCGGCGGGGGTGTCAAAGGGGGGTTCGTCCACGGCGCGACCGACGAACTGGGAATGCAAGCGGTCGAGAACCGCATGCACGTCCACGACCTGCACGCCACGATCCTCCACCTCATGGGCCTCGACCACGAGCGCCTGACATACCGCTACAGCGGGCGCGACTTCCGCCTCACCGACGTGAGCGGGCGCGTCGCGCGAGAGATCCTCGCCTGAGCCGTCGGCGTAGGCCCGACTTGATACCGCGGAACATGCGCGCGAGCCCACCTCGCGCCCTGCTGGCGAGTCTGCGCCCTGCCGACGCCGCGGCCGAGATGGCTGTCAGGGCAGAATGTCATCGACGGCGATGATGCCTACCTGAACGCCGTCGATCACAACCGGGACATTCTGCCCGGCAACGTGATCGATGCGCGAAGAGTAACCGGCCGAGCTGGGGCTGGAGTAGACCTCAACCTGGCTGTCGACCAGATTGACGATCCAGTAAAAAGGAATGCCGCTTGCGGCGTAGACCATCGCCTGCTCGCGATCGTCGTTCAGGCTGCTGTCTGCGACCTCAACAACCAGACTGACGTCCTTGGGACCGGGAGAGCGGCGGCTGTAATCGCGAATCGCGCCGCGTACGACGCACCGGTCGGGCTCGGGCTTGCTATCCGGGGGAAGTCTGATCGGCTTGGCCGCACGAACATACCAGCCGGCCGGAATGACCTGTGCCAGCGCCTCGCCGCACAAATCGTCCGCCGTGCAATGGGGATCGCCTTGGGTCATCTTGGCCACCAAGAATCCGTTGATCAGATGGAATCGGTCGTGTTCGGAGAACGCACCGGAGTCGACCATCGCCTCGTATTTCTCGAGGGTCATCCGGTAAAGAGGCGAAGGAATCCATTCGGAGATGCCAGCCGATACTGTTGGTTGCGTTGGTATGATCGTGGACATGGTTCACCCGATTCGTCGTGGCGGAAGCCCCTGGCTTCAGCCCTGGGGAAGAGCTGTGCTCCGTTTGATTATACCGCTCGCGGCCCGAAGTGAGACATTCGCGATCCCGGGAGCGCGGCCGTCCTGGACGCTTTTGTGTGGGCGAGACTCCCGCGCTCACAGAAACGAGAAGGACGTATTACGGCGACCAGCAGTCTAAATGCCCAAATCGCGCAGGATGGACGGAGAGAGCTGATGAAGGGCGGAGGGCGAAGGACGGGGGGCGGGGGACTGAGCGTAAGTGCCCAGGTAGTGCCGGATGGACGAAGAGAAGCCCGGAGCGGATGCCGGAGTGGTTAGACGGTGATGGCGTGAACGTCGAAGACGAAAAGCGCACACAAACGGCTGTTTTGGACTGTCATTAGCGTCACTAGCGTCAGCCCCTTGCTGGCATTAGAGTTACGTCGTGACGCTTTTTTTCTCCTGCGTCACTAGCGTCAGCCCCTTGCTGGCATTGGAGTTACGTCGTGACGCCCTTTTTTCTCCGTCAATTAATTCGTCGAAGCAACTCCCTATGACACTCCCACTTAAGATTGATGACGCTTCTGTTTTCGGACGATTTGTCTTCGTGATGGAAATGAGACGGCTTTCGGGGTTTCTGTGGTAGTCGGTCGATTGTAGCAATCGCACGGTCTTCGTGAGGCGCATGAGCACCTCGACCGCTCCTTCGTCCTTGAGGGGATTGTCGACGGTATCGTCGTTCGATGATGGGGCGATCATCGTGTTTCAGGCTCCTCCGTTGCGGGGCCGGGGTGCGGGGAGCAGTGTTCAGTGAAGACGGGGAACTGTCTTCGCTGGCCGCCGACTTCTGGCCACTGAGAACTGAAAACCGATCCGTAAGACACTTGGATAGTGCGAGGATGCACTCAGTGCGATCGGCGGTTGGCGGAAGAATCTGCTTTCTTATGCGGAATCATGTTCAGGACCCGGAGAACGCCGTCGATAATAGGTTGTCGGCGTTCTGTTCCAGCTTTCTTTAGCAAGAAAATATCTCCGACTCTGGGCAAGCTCGCGCGACGTCCCCGATTGCCGGCGAAGACGGCATGTGTGTGCGTAGTCCCGGACTGAGAATTGAGCAAGCTGGTCGATGGCCTCGGTTGCGAGCGATTGCAGCCTTGTAGGTAGCCGGAGGGTTTGTGGGTCGTAGTGTTGTAGACAGCACTGGAAGACGAACCATGAGCGAAACTCAGGGGGGTCGGGGGGAAGAAACGCGCGGAGAAGGCGCCATAATCGGCTCACGGATCGCGCCTTGCGCTAGCGCTGGTGGCATCGTCAGACACGCACTTTTCCTACTCGACGAGCAACTCGCACCACGCATCCACTTTCCATCGGTCGGGACGGATTTCGGCTGAAGGAGCGAGCTGACTTCAGGGTGCCTGGGCCATGGAACAATCAAATCGCTCGAGAGTCCCTCCAGCTAGCACCAATCGGCCCGATTTGCAAAGCGTTCGGCGCGCGACTGGATGTCGTGGCACACCGCCGATGAAAAGTGGGTGTCTGGAAGTCTCTGGGGAGGTGAATTTGGCCGGACCCCTTATTCCGAAGGGGCCAAGGGCCGCGACCACCACAGCCTGGGCTTCTCGATGTGGCTGGCCGGCGGGGGTGTCAAAGGGGGGTTTGTCCATGGCGCGACCGACGAGCTGGGAATGCAGGCGGTCGAGAACCGCATGCACGTCCACGACCTGCACGCCACGATCCTCCACCTCATGGGCCTCGACCACGAGCGCCTGACGTACCGCTACAGCGGGCGCGACTTCCGCCTCACCGGCGTCAGCGGACGCGTCGCGCGGGAGATCCTGGCGTGAGATCTCGACTGTTCCCACGAACGTGGTCGCCGGCTCGCGATTGGCGAGAATTGTCCAACCGTTGCGTGCTCAAGGGCCCGGTGGCGCGGCGCGGCGGAGGGCCTCGATCTCGCGCTGAAGCCGCTCGACCTCAGCCTCAGCGGCGGCGCGGGCGGCCGACTCCTGCTCGAGTGCCTCGCGGATTTCCGCGGGCGTCAGCAGGTAGACCGCGCGCTGGGGGTCGTACAACCGGAGCTGCTCGCCCGACGACTCGAGGTGAAGGCTCAGCACCTCGCTGGCCAGCCGGCCCCCGGTTTTGGGGATCAACTCGTACTGGTCATCGATCAGCCGATAGCCGCACAGCGATGTCCCCGCCAGTGAGTGGTCGCGCGGGTCGAACAGGAAGTACTCGCTGACTTTGAGTACATCCCGGTAGAGATCGAACTTCCGGCGCTGGTCGACTCGCGCCGTGGTCTTCGAAGTCACCTCGATCACGACGTCCGGCCCCTTCCCCTCGCGCCAGACCTGGTAAATCTCGCGCTCCGGCAACTTGGGGATGCCCAGGGACACGAAGACGTCGGGGGAGACACTTTTGTCCGCGTTCCCTTCGACGTAGTACATCATCATGTTGCCTGATACGTACACGTCAGGCTGGGCAGCGAAGCAGTCCTTGAGCATGGCGATCAGGTCGAGCATCACGTCGCGGTGGAGTGGGGTTTCGGCCATGGGCTCGCCGTCCGAGGAGGGGTATTCGATCTCGGGAGGTGCCGAGGCAACCGTCGCCATAGGACGTTGCTCCGAGGGATGGGAAAAGGCTCAGCCGGGTTACACGTCCATTCTCGTTTTCCATATTATCCCGAGCATCGAACGGCGTCGAGGCGAGATGGTCTTGTGCCGGGCGCGGCACGACATGAGGAGGACTCCGCGCTGCTCGCGAACTGGGCGTCGAGGCATTCCGCACGCGGATCCGCCTCGTGAATGCCCCAACCGCGTCCGCGGCATGGCTGACCTCTGGATCAAACGACGCCTTGAAGGTGTCTCAGCGGACAATCAAGAGGTTGTCAAAAGAGCCTCGACGATTGCGCAGTTTCGTTGGAATCCGGAAATGCCGGTTGTGAACTGTGGTGTCAAATTTGGCTAGACCACTGCCAAAGGTGTAGGATGCCAAGAGTTTGAGTTGCTCGCTGTCGCTCAGAAGGTTTTCCCCGATCTCGATCCGGAAAAGAGTACAGAGCGATTCACTCGGGCAATGGACGGGACGAAGGACGGCAAGCCACGTATTCGGTTCGAGACGTGGAGTGCCAACAAGCTCTACTCAACCTGAGGAGAATCGGTGTCGGCTCGCAGAGGGATACGAGCGATGAAGCTTGTCGAAAGGCTCACCCATGAAGCTGACCAGTGTCTCTGTGAAGAACTATCGCAGCTATTTCGGGAACAACGGAAGTACCCGGGGGGAAACCCTGCGGGTGGGATCGGGCTTGAACTTGCTCGTCGGCCCCAACAACTGCGGCAAGTCGAACCTTCTCCGGGCCATCGCCTTGGCTCTTGATCCCGCGGACCGCAATTCATTCAATCCCGACGTCGACGTTCCATCCCAAGCGTCCCGAGCTTATCCGACGATCACGCTGTCGTTCTCGTGCGATCCGACAATCCCGGTTGAACGCACCCTGCTCAAGCTCGTCGGCAAGTATGAGGAAGACACGGGCGCGACGAATCCCTATGCCAAGGCTGGGGATATCCATTTCAGAGTCGCCTACAGCTCCAATCATGCCCCCGAGGGGGGATTTCTCGTCCGGGGAGCGGGGGCCAGGCGTGGCAAACCCGAGATGCTCAATAAGGCCTTGAAGCAGTTCAAGAAATGCATCCGCTTCATTTATGTAAAAAGCGGCGAGAGTTTGGGCAACTTCCTCGTGAGCACGTTTCGCGAACTCCTCCACACCGTGCTCCGCGACCATCTGAGCGAGCACATGGACAAGGCCGAGCGGCATCGCCAGGACTATCTGAATGGAGTCGTCGAAGATCTCCTCCGCCCGCTCGAGTCGCATACGTTCAATCACCTTCGGGAACTGATGGGCGAGTTGACTGCTGTCTCGATTCGCCCGCATGCACTAACCCTCACCGAGACACTCGCCCAGTCGGATATCTGGCTCACTGATACGGCGGAGACATCGCTTCTCAACAAGGGCACTGGAATACGCGGAGCACTCCTCGTAGCCCTCTTGAGTTGCCTCGCCCAGCACTCCAAGCGGAGCCTCATCCTCGCGGTTGAGGAGCCAGAATCATTTCTCCACCCCGGCGCCCAGAATGAACTCCGTTCCGACCTCGTCCAACTCGCCAAGCGTGAGGATCTGACTCTGCTGGTAACAACGCACTCACCATTCTTGATCGAGCGGTCGGCGAGCACGTGCATAACGGCGTTCACCAAGTACCCGGACGGTCACACCCAGATCAGCGATCCCGTCCGTGGCAACGAGAGGCTCACCCCGGTTATCGGAAGCCTGTTCGCTGACACACTGATGCCGAACATGCTCGATCTGATCGAGCCGATCACCGCCGCCGCCAAGGGCGTTTTGTTCGTCGAGGGTCATGGCGACCTTTTTTATCTGACGCGATCCGCGAAGATCGCCCAGCGTCCGGATTTGCTGGATGGTTTGGAGATTCGCCACGACGCAGGGGCCTATAAGTCGGCCCTCCAAGCATTGCTGCTCCGCCAGATGGTGGGAAGGGATTTCCCGATCGCGTGCCTTTTCGACTGGGACGCGATCGGCAAGGAAGCCCAGAGACTCCTCACCACCAAGTACGGCTGGGACGGCAAGCTCGCAATGACGTATCGCAACTGGCGGAAGATGGACCCCTCTGAGGCCCCAGTGGAAGCCGAGGACATGTTTCCCGCCGGGTTCATGTCTGCGTTCGTCGCGGAGCACGGGAGCAAGGCTCTGGAAGAGTCGAACCGCTACAAGGACGGCACCTATCATTACGGTCTCAGTCAGCCCGGGAAGGTGATTTCCCTTGAGCACATCGACAAGAAGCTGAAGCCCAGTCACGTAGGGACGTTTCTGGAGATTCTCCAGGAGGTTCGCTCGCGTCTCGGGCTGTAAGTCCGGACGGCGGTAAGTTGGGAGGTCTGAATGACTATGCACTTGTCAGCCCGGGTCGCCTGGCACATGGACGGCTGGAATGGCCGAATCTGCCGCGACCCGGCCGCGAACACATACTGCGTTGGATCGGCCTCCTATCCAGGCGAGATGATCGCCGAGCAGCGGGATCTGGAATGGGAGAAAACGAACGCAGGTCGATGTTGCAGTGAGCTCAAAGACATACCCCCGTGCATGTACAGCATAAACGCCTTCGGCACGAAGGAGTTGACGGCATACGCGGACCCTCCCAACTTCTTCCGCGATGGCTCTCGCAGGAGGGGGTGGAACTTGCCTGCGGCGACCGTTTGCCTCTGGGACTACGACGATATGTACAACGCAGAAGGTGTCCGAAGGGAAGGGGACCGGGGGTTTGATTACGACCTGCGACTCAAACTGGCTCGAGATTATTGGGCCCGTGTCAAGCCTGACCGCAGCCTGATCTTCTACTATGCCAACTATAGCAACCCCTTCAGCGAGGATGACAACAAGCGCTATGTGATCGTCGGCATGTCGCGGGTCAAAGCCCTCGGTGACATCATGTTCTACGAGAACTGCTCGGAGACGACCAAGAATAAGTACGGCGGAGGCTTCGTATGGCAGCTCCCTGTCACATCGCACTACCCCGACGAGGGCTTTCGACTCCCGTATCACGGCTTCCTGGATCAGCCGGACGTCCTGGCGAAGTTCCTCTGCGTCCCGGAGAACCCCCGGAACTTCAAGTATGCGACCCGCCAGTTTACCGATGACGACGCACTCGTCATGGTCGAGCAAATGCTCGATAAGGTGACGGCCTTACGCGACATGGGCGACCGGTCCGAGGACTGGCCGATCCGCCTCCAGTGGCTCCAGTCGCTGATCGCCGAACTGTGGGAGTGCCGGGGTCTCTATCCTGGCCTCACGAAGGTGCTGGATTACCTCGAATTCAGTCCGGCGATCATGCCGTACCGAAAACAAGTCGAACGGGGCGATGAGAAGGATGCCCGTGACGCCCTCTTCGCATTCCTTGACGGTCGTTCCAAGGCGATACCGTGGGTCACGCTTACGCCCGAGGAAGCGAAGCGGGTGGTCCGCCAGTGGAAGCTGAAGTCTCCGGACGAGCAACGCCTCCTCCGGGACCTCTTGCCGCGGTTTGATCTCCAAGTCGGTCAGATGGGACGCATCTTGGCCCACGATCGTGCCGCGAATTGCATCGAGGCCAACCTTTCGGAAATCAGCGATAACCCATACCTCCTCTCCGAGCAGTTCGTGGGCGACGGGCCGGACGATACGATCTCCTTTAGCAAGATCGACCACGGGGTCCACCCTTCGCCCGATCTCGGGGGTGATACGCTCAGTGATCTCGACGACTGGCGCCGCTTTCGGGCCCTCTGCGTCGAGCGGCTCCGTCGGGAAGATAGGCACACCTTCATGACGGCGGCCCAGGTCATCCACGATGTCGATCACCGCCTCAGCTTGCTCCCCGAGTGGAAGCGTCATCAGTTCACCGAACGCTACCTCGCCGTCGATGAAGAGGATCTCGAGAAAGCCCTCACCGCCCGAGAACTGGATGGGAAGAAGTTCCTCTATCTGAAACAAATCTACGACGACGAACGACTGGTCGAACGGGTCGTCCGTGACCTGGCGAATCGACCCGACATCTCCCTCCGCTCGCCGGTGACTCTGGAGCACTGGCAACGCTTCCTCTTCGACGAGACGAGTGATCTCGCGAAGAAGAATCCAAAGGAATACGGCGAGGCGATCCTGGGACAGGCCGAGGTCTGCGAGAAGATCTTCGTCCGGCCGATCTGCGTCGTTTCGGGGGCTGCGGGGACGGGAAAAACGACGATCATCAGTGCCCTCGTCAAGGCGATCGAGAAGGCCCACGGCGGTGGGACTTCGTTCCAGCTTCTCGCCCCGACGGGCAAGGCTGCCGACCGGATCCGCGAGCGGGTCGGCAAGGACGCGACGACAATCCACTCGTTCCTGGCCCAGCACGGCTGGCTGAACGACAATATGACCTTCCGTCGGAGCGGAGGTAGACGGGAGGAGAGCAAGACGACCTACATCATCGACGAGGCTTCGATGGTGAATCTGGAGCTGATCGCTGCTCTCTTTCGGGCGATCAACTTCCGGACCGTGCAGCGTCTAATCTTCGTCGGGGACCCGAACCAATTACCACCAATCGGTCGGGGACGCGTTTTCTCCGACACCATCGACTGGATGGGGTCGCAAGGTCCGGAGAGCATCGGGACCTTGGCGATCAACGTCCGACAGATGGAGAACCGGGTGACAGGTCGGGGTACCGGTATTCTTGATCTGGCATCGCTGTATGTTCGAAAGGACGGCGGCGTTGATCGGCGGGAGGAGGCCGACCCGCCTCCAGAGCATGTGTTGCGGAAAATCCAGGAGGGAGGCGAGGTCTGCCCGGACCTGCGAGTCATTTACTGGAAGGGCTCTGAGGATCTTGCCGAGAAGCTCCGAAAGACCCTGGTCGCAGACTTGGAGAATGACACCAAGAGGATGCTCGACCCCGCACGTCCCTACGAGCTCTGGAGTGTCGGGTTTGATGAACAGCCCGAGAAGTACCAGGTGATCTCCCCCTATCGCGGAGAACAGTTGGGTACCGAACACCTCAATGTGCTGCTGCAGGAATTGGTCCGCGGTAGGCCACTCGAGCACGGGCGTAATGTGGGCGGCATCGCCCTCTTTGACAAGGTCATGCAGGTGATCAACCGGGCCAAGTCGAATCCGATGTACGCCTACAGCCTGAAGAGCCACAAGACGGAGAGGATCGAGGTCTTCAACGGCGAACTTGGGTTTACAAAACCTCACGGGTTCGACGGCTCAAAGTGGAAATCCTCAGGTTTCCAGATTCGTCGCCTCCAGGTCGTCTTCTCCCGCAAGCGGGATTATTGGGCCGACTACGGTTCGGAGGGCGCGGTCACCGCCAACCTCGAACTTGCCTATGCAATCTCGGTGCACAAAGCTCAGGGAAGCGAGTTCGGCCGGGTGTATTTCGTCGTCCCCAAGTACAAGAAGGCTCTCCTATCCCGCGAACTATTCTACACGGGTCTGACGCGGGCGAGCGGTCATTGCACCCTGTTGGTCGAGGAGGACATCTCGCCACTACTTACCATGCGACGGCCAGAGCAATCCTACCTCGTGAAGATCAATTCGTCGCTGTTCGAGCTCCGACCGATCCCCGAGGCGTTCCAGACGATGGGGGCATGGTACGAGGAGGGCAGGATCCACAGAACCTTGACAGAAATCATGGTCCGGTCGGAATCCGAGGTCATCATCGCCAACATGCTCGCTGAGCGGGACATTCCCTTCCGCTACGAGGTGGCCCTCTTTGCCAAAGACGGAACGTTCTACTTACCTGACTTCACGATCAATGCCAGAGGCGACGAATGGTACTGGGAGCACGTTGGTCGGCTCGACCAAGAGGCGTATCGAAACCATTGGGAAACCAAGAAGGCCTGGTACCATCGCTTCTTTCCAGGCAGGCTCGTCGTGACTGAAGAATCCGGGAAGCTGAGCCAGGACGCCAACAGGATCATCGAGGCGCACTTCAGCTAAAGGGAAGCTCGTTCGTTCACAATGGGCTACTCGAAATAAGTCCAAATCCGGATGGCGCGTGCATCGGAGAATCTCCCACGCTGGTCAGCCAACTGGTCTCGACGCACAGCTATGCCATTGTCCATGGCTTCATCGTTTCGCTGATCGACATGCAGTTCAACGACGTGCGGGCTATGCTGCAGCTCCCCCGCCCGCACATTGGCATCGTCCCCGGCTGCAACTTCGCGATCACCTCGGCGCTATGCAACCTGCTCAGCGGTATTTCCACGACCATTTACGAGCCGACGCCCTTGCTGAACGAAACGCAATCGCCGTACCGTTCGGGGAAGCCTTCCGCGACCTTGTGCGCGATTTCTTCCCTTACACGCCGTCCGGCCGGGTTCTGCCTGACGCCCCGGAAAGGTCCAATCCGTGATCTCGGCAATAACGATCCGGCAGCCGGCGAGCCCACGCCACCAACCTGGCTGTGTTCGTGCATGTCGTGTGCGCGCAGCGCCACCCCTTGGACGTGACCGGCTCGGACCTGCGGGGCTCCTCGGCTGCGCTCACCGCCAGGCG
>JBIOJM010000005.1:0-73729 GCA_044450785.1 Isosphaerales bacterium | reverse complement strand
GCCAGTCCCCTCCCCCACAAGGGGGGAGGGGACTGGCTAACCCTCCCCCACCAGGGGGGAGGGGACTAGGGTTCCGTAACGCAACCCCAACTATTTATGAGCCCAGCGCGCGGGCTTCGGAGGGTCTCGATACGTATGCGGCAGGTCTTGTTCACGATTCCGATTTTTGGTGGTCTGAGTATCTTCGGTTATGGCACGATGCTCGTGCTCGCCTTTCTCTCCTCGACGTGGCTGGCCTGGTGGCGCGCCCGGCGCGAATGCCTCGATCCGGAGATCATCATGGACATGGCCTTCTGGGTCTTCCTCTTCGGGATGGTGGGAGCGCGCGTCTTTTTCTGCATTGAGTATTGGGGAACTGAAATCAAGAATTGGTGGGAGGTCTTCCAGTACTGGAAAGGGGGCATCGTCTTTTACGGGGGGCTGATCGGAGCGATCGCCGGCTTCTTCGTGTACCGGCGATCACACCCATTTCCATTGCGTCCATACATGGATGTCCTGGCGCCGTCGATCGGGATCGGGATCATGTTCGGCCGCCTGGGCTGTTTCTTGAACGGGTGCTGCTATGGCCGGGTGTGTCAGCTTCCCTGGGCGGTTTCCTTCCCCAAGCCCTCGCCTCCATGGGACCACCATCACGCGATGGGAATGATCCCGGAGGGCGCGATCCAGTCGCTGCCGATCCATCCGACCCAGATCTACTTCGCCATCGACGGGCTGGTTCTCTTGCTGCTCTTATCGGCGTTTTTTCCGCTCCGCCGGCGTGACGGCGAGGTGATGGGGCTGCTGATGCTGGCCTACCCCATCT
This sequence comes from Isosphaerales bacterium, assembly GCA_044450785.1. Lineage (GTDB taxonomy): Bacteria > Planctomycetota > Planctomycetia > Isosphaerales > Isosphaeraceae > JBIOJM01. The sequence continues at coordinate 72,927 of JBIOJM010000005.1, read as the reverse complement.
CGCGGTTCTTGATCGAATTCCTGCGGAACGACGAGGGTGCGTTCTTCGCCGGGCTGACGATTTCGCAGACCATCAGCGTGGCCTTTTTCCTGGTCGGCCTGGCGTTCTGGGCCTGGCTGTTCAAGCAGCCGGACGAGCTTTACCGCGACCAATTTACGGCGAGCCAGCCGCCTCGAGCGCTGATGGCGACAGCGCCGTCGTGATCGAGTCTTGCGGGTCCGAGCGGCTCGCCCGATCGCCACGACAGCCGAGGGCGGCTGTCCCACGTCAAGAAGCCTCAAGGAACGGGGATGTGGTCGAGGATCCGTTGCAGGATATCGTCGGGTGCGAGGCCCTCGGCATCGGCCTCGAAGCTGACCAGGATCCGGTGGCGCATGATGTCGCGAGCGAGGCTCTTGACGTCGTGGGGCGTCACGAAGTCACGGCCGGCGAGCAGGGCATGGCCGCGGGAGGCGCGCACCAGGGCGATGGTGGCGCGCGGGCTGGCCCCCAGCTCGAGCAGGGGTGCCAGAGGCAATCCGAAGGAGGTGGGGTCGCGCGTTGCCCGCACCAGGTCGACGATATATTCCTTGATGGCCGGCGCGATCCGGATCGAGGCGGCTAACGCGCGGAACTCCACCACGTCGTTCGGACCGTAAAGCGGCGGCTCCTCGCTGGTCGTCGTCTCGAAAGCGGTCCGACGTGAGTCGGACACATTGGGCAGGTCGAGCATCGCCAGCTCCGAGGCACGGTCGGGGTAGCCGACGACCAGCTTCATCATGAAACGATCGAGCTGGGCCTCGGGGAGAGGATAGGTTCCCTCGTGCTCGATCGGATTCTGCGTAGCCAGCACCCAGAAGGTCTCGGGCAGGACGATGGTATCGTCGCCCACCGTGATCTGGCCCTCCTGCATCGCCTCGAGGAGCGCGCTTTGCACCTTGGCGGGTGCGCGGTTGATCTCGTCGGCCAGCAGTACGCTGGTCACGATCGGACCGGGGCGAACGTCAAACGTACCGGTGGCGGGCCGGTAGATCTGCGTGCCGGTCAAGTCGGCGGGGAGGAGGTCGGGGGTGAACTGAATTCGCCGGAAGGGGAGGTCGAGGGCCTGGGCCAGGGCGCGCACCGCTCGGGTCTTGGCCAGGCCGGGTACGCCTTCGATGAGAACGTGGCCTCCGGCCAGGAGCGCGATCACCAGCCGCTCCAGCAAGGACCGTTGACCCACCACGAGGGATTCCATCCGCTCGATGAGCCGGACGAGTCCTCGTCGAGCCGTGGCGATCGAGGCGAGGGATGACTCGGGATCGTTGAGAAATTGCGCAGGATCGTCGAAGGATGGCTCGCCCGGGTCGCTCGACATCAGACGGATCACGAAGACCTTTCAGCGCGGCGGCGCTCCATCAGCCTGCGAAGAATATCGCCTGCCGCGTCGCTGGTATCCTTGAAGCTCTGCTTGGCAGGGCCGGCGGTCTGCTTGGCCGCCTGTTGCTGAGCCTTCTTGGCCGCGTAAAAGGGGTTCGATTCGTCGAGGAATTCCTCGGGGGTCTCTAGGGCGGAGCTCGACTGGCCTTCCGCGAGGGTCTCGTCGCCCTCTTCGCCCGTGTCGAACGGCTCGTCCATCTCCACTTCGCTGTCGGGCTGCCGTTCGTATTCGTCGTCGGTTGCCGATGGAGGCGGTGGTGCCTTGGGAGCCGCGCCGGCGTCCTTGAAGGCGGAGATCGTGATCGTATCGCCGCCGTAGACCGCCGTCGGCTGGTCGGCCAATGCGGCGGAGTTGGGGCCGACCAACCACGAATCGATGTCGTCGGTCGAAATATCATCCGGTGCTTTGGACGAGGCACCGGGCGATGTCTGGGCCCTGGCAGCCGCCACGGGGTCATCCAGGATCGAGACCGCGAACGTCAACGGCCCCACCTGGACAAGGTCGCGATCTTGGAGCCGGCAGGCATTGGAGGTCAAGGCCTTGCCGTTGACCAAGGTCCCGTTGCGGCTGCCCAGGTCGCGGACATTGATGATCTCACCGTTGATGGTGAATTCGGCGTGCTCACGACTGACCTGTTCGCTGTTCGGCCGAAGGTGGCAGGTCTCGCCCCGGCCAATCTTGAATGTTGGCCCGACCAAGGGGATCACTTTTCCCTCGGGCTTGCCCCGTACGACAACGAGTTGCACTTTCATCGGAACCGTCCCGACCTCTATGGTCTCCAACGATAGGAATCAGCCTCAAGTCAAACGGATGCGATCGAGCGGAAATGAGATCACCACTGCCAATCAGAACTCGTGACGCCCTCCACGAGGACCGAGCACTTTCATTGTAACTTAATCTTTCGGAGATCCAAGATACTAACTCCAGCCGAGAACGACGGTTCTTCGTTATACCCGGTTGAACCGACCCCTGATCCGGCCGAATTGCAAAGAACGGCGACCTCATCGCCGGATCGACCGATTGTTCTGGATCTCGTTCCGGCCACCCATTCCCTTCGAGACTGAACCAACTGGCGCGAACGCGATTCAATCGAGTTAGCGGAGCTCGGTCCATGCGGGATCGCGGTAACGGATCCGCTCCAATTCCGTCGCCCGCACTCGCACCTCGTCCGGGGCCCTGACGGCCAGGGGATGCAGTCCCAGAGCGTCAGGGATCCGCTCAAGTAACCTCTCTGACCAGTCCAGGGGCTCCGCGGGGAGCTCCGCCACGTCGCAGATACCAAGAAGCTCGGGCGTACGACACGATCGCGCCAGCAAGACGGAACCGTGCTGGAGAACCGCACCCCCGCGCCGGCGTTGCGCGCTACCGGCGATCTTGACGCCGTACGTAACGATATCCTCGGGATTCGTGTCAGTAAAGCATAATAAGGGTCGTCTTCGCTCGCAATTCCGAGAGTCAACCGCATCTCCCCGCAGCGAGGCTCGAACGCCCAGACTCTCCAGGGTATCCGCGATTGCCGTGTGCACAGCACGATAGAGTCCCGTACTGGGTCGCGCCAAGGGGGAACTCGCCGGCACGACCACCGCGTACGTCACCTCGTGGTGGTGCCAGATCGCGCCGCCGCCCGATAACCGGCGCACGATGGGGACTTCTCGCCAGCGCGGTTCCGCCCGCGCGTCTGCAAGATGCTGGAAATAGCCCAGGGACAGTGTCGGGATCGTCCAGCCGTAGGTTCGCAGGAACGCTGCCTCGTTTCCGGCGGCAACGAAGTCGAGGAGCGCTTCGTCGAGCGCCATGTTAGCGGGCCCGTCGCCCTGCTCGTACGGTAGCACATGACACGTCATTGGTCATTGGTCAGTGAATGCGCGCCGAATTGTCTTCACTGCCTACTGCAACTGGCAACTGGCAACTCGCATCTTGGCCGGATACCCGGCATAATTCGTCATTCCAGCGAATTCCGCTCGAATCGACAAGTCGCCGGCGTCTTGAATTCTTGCACTGGAGTCCGCGATGACCGACTTCGAGAACCTGCCCACGAACGATGACCCGGCTCGCGTGACCCTTGCCCAGGACGAACCCGAGAGCCGCGTCGGAGGACTGCCCCTCTACGTGTGGGTGATCGTCGCGGTCGCGCTGGCGATCCCCACCGGCGTGGTCTGGGGGGAGGGTGCGACGCAACTCGAGCTGATGCCCAAGCTCATCCTCCGCGCCTTGACCGCGCTGGCCGCGCCGCTCGTGGTCTTCGCCATCTTGAGTGCGATCGTGACCAACGAAGTCAGGGGCCGTCTGGGTGCCCTCATGATGGTCTTCTACATGATCAATACCTTGGTGGCGATGCTGATCGGTCTGACATTGACCAACCTGGTCCGGCCGGGGACGGGGGCGGCGCTCATCGAATCGGGTGCGGCCGCCATACCCTTGGCGAAGAAGACAGCCTCCGAGCTGCTGCTGGATCTGGTCCCGCGGAGCATCGGCGAACCATTCACTCAGAATCATCTCGCTCAACTGGTGCTGCTGACTCTGGCACTCGGGATCGGGCTGGTGAAAATCCGCGACGGCCAGAAGGCTCGGGGCGAAACATCGTTCGGGGTCGTGGTCGACTTGCTGACAATCGGCTTCGAGCTCTTGATGAAGGTCTTGCTCTGGGTGGTGGCGCTCGTCCCCCTGGCGGTCTTCGGCATCGTGGCCTCGAGCGTCGGCCAGAAAGAGGGCCTGGCCGTGCTCGGTTCATTGATCTGGCTGATCGTCGTCGTGGTCGCCGGCCTGTCGATCCAGGTCCTCTGGTATCTGGCCCAGATGGCGCTCGTGGCGGGGATGTCGCCCTGGCGCTTTTTGCGAGGCTCGCTCAACGTCATGGCCAGCACGTTCAGCACCGCCAGCACGGCCGCCACGATCCCGATCACTCTCAAATCGCTGGAGCGGCTCGGAATTTCACGGCGGTCGAGCCAGTTGACAGCCTGCATCGGCACCAACTTCAATAACGACGGGACTGCCCTCTACATGGCCACCGCCGTGCTCTTCATGGCCCAGTCGCTCGGCTACCAGTTGAGCATTCTCGACCAGGTGTTGATCGTGCTCACGACGTTGGTGGCCAGCGTCGGAGCGGGCGGCATTCCTTCGGGCAGCTTCGTGACCATGCCGCTGATCTTCGCAGCCGTCAAGCTCCCCGCTGAAAAGATTCCGATCTTGCTCACGGTCGACTGGCTGCTGGACCGGTGCCGGACAACCTCGAACGTGCTGGGCGACATGACAGTGGCCGTGCTGCTCGACCGGGTCTCACCGCCCGCTCCGGTCGCGGAGAGCACGGGCCGGCAGGCAGCTCCGCGGGAAATCGACGCGCCGACGGCGGAATCCCCGCTGAAATCGGAGACCGGTCCTCAGATCTGGTAATTGAGCCTGCTGAGATACTCGGAATCGGAGGCGCCGTCGTTTCCTTCACGATAGCGGAGGCGGGGGTTCTCGATGGTGACCGTGGTATAAGGGGCGATGCTGCGCGTGACCCACGCCGAGGAGCCGATGACGGAGTGGTGCCCGATCACGGTTTCGCCGCCCAGGATGGTGGCGTTGGCGTAGATGACCACGCCGTCCTCGATGGTGGGGTGCCGCTTGGCGTCGCGGACGATCTGACCGGTCTTCTCATCGCGAGGAAAGCTGAGTGCGCCCAGGGTGACCCCCTGGTAAAGCTTGACGTCGCCGCCGATCTGCGTCGTCTCGCCGATCACGACTCCGGTGCCATGATCGATGAAGAACCGGTGGCCGATGGTGGCGCCGGGATGGATGTCGATGCCGGTCTTGCCGTGCGCGTATTCGGTCATCATCCTGGGGATCAGCGGCACACCCAGGCGATGCAGCTCGCGAGCAAGGCGATAGATGGTCACGGCCGCGACGCCCGGGTAGCAAAAGACGATCTCGTCGTGGCTCTTGGCGGCGGGGTCGCCGTCGTAGGCGGCCTGGGCATCCTCGGCGATGATGCGGCGCAGCTCGGGAATCGTCTCCAGGAAGCGAATGACGATCGCTTGCGCCTTCGTCTTCAGCTCGGTCTCGCGGTCGTCGGTCTGGCAATCGTACTGGAAAGCACGGGCGATCTGTTGACTCAGCCGGTCGTGCAAGCCGTCGATCAGGTCGCCGACGTGGTAGGCGACATTCGAGAGATGCAAGTTCTGGCGCCGGCCGTAGCCGGGATAGAGGACCTCCCTCAGGTCCGCCAGGATATCGACGACTTCACGATAGCTGGGCAGGGGGGAATGGCCGAGGTGGTGAATCGCCCCGCATTCTTCATAGGTCGCGACGATCCGTTGCGTGATCGCCGCCAGCGGATCCTTGAGCGTGCGCTCGATTCCCATCATCCCCACCCGCTCCCGCCGATCAGTTGCCAGTTGTCAGTTGCCAGTTGACGACGCCTCGCGCCAGACCATGACAGCATGTCTGGGCTTGGGCTCGGAAGAATGAACATGACCCGTATCCCGAGGTCATCATAGGGAATGATCCGGCCCGAATCAACGCACCCTGGACTCCCCCCCTCGAGTGCGCCGGTCGTTCAAGATGTCCGAAACGGTTTACTTCTGGCCGGGATGACACCCATTTCTCCGCGCCTTGAACACCGCGCAGCCTGTTCCCGCGGAGCCCTGGTTGATTTAAGATTGCCGCAGGACGTTCAAATCCCAACTTTCTGGGTGCGGATCCGTGCGACGAATCAGGCATGCCGTGCTGGCCTTGGCTATGACTCTGGTACTGGGCATGGCTGCGCCGGGGACCGGCGAAATCGTCGAGAGCGATGGGACCTTCAAGAGCCGCGGCAAAGAGATAACCGTGGATGTCTTCGCACCCAGGGAGGCCGGAAAACACCCGGCCATCATCGTCCTGCATGGGCACGGCGGCCCGGGTGAGAACAAGAGCTCGTGGTCCCACGAGATGGCCCGCCGTCTGGCCCGAACCGGCTACGTCGCGCTGGTTCCCCATTATTTCGGCCGTCTCAAGCCGGATCAGAAAAATGGCCAGAAGAACGCCCGGTCCTTCTCAGTCTGGACGCGGACGGTCAGTGATTCGATCAGCCTTGCCACGCGCCGGACCGACGTCGACCCAAAACGGATCGGGGTGCTCAGCGCGTCACTCGGGTCGTGGGTCTCGTTGTCGGTGGCGGCGCGGGACCGGCGGGTCTCCGCCGTGGTGGAGTACTACGGTGGGCTGCCCGAATGGGAGGAGCTCGACCCGGCACGTCTGCCGCCGATCCTGATCCTTCACGGCGATGCCGACCGGAACGTACCGGTGCGGGAGGCGTACAAGCTGGAGCAGTTTCTCAAGGCATCGGGCGTCTCGTATGACATGCACATCTACGCCGGAGCCGGGCATGGGTTTCGGGGTGGCGATCGCGAGGACTCGATCAAGCGCACGCTCGACTTCTTCAACGCTCATGTGAGTGGTAAACGATGACCTTTGAAGACCTGAGCTCGGCCGGCACCCCGCTGTCTCATTTCCCTTGACTCGTCCGCCACCGCGCGACAAAGCGCCGGTAATCCTCGGGCGTGTCGATGCCGATGCTCGGCTCGGCGACGACGCCGACGGCGATCGGGTAGCCCGCTTCCAGCACGCGGAGCTGCTCGAGCTTCTCGGCGGCCTCCAGGGGGGACGGGGGAAGCGAGCCGAGCTGGAGTAGGAACTCCTTCCGATAAGCGTAAAGGCCCAGATGGAGGTACGCGATCGGGACCGTGGGGTTGGCCGGATCCGTGAGCCCGTCGCGGTGATGCGGGATCGGGCTGCGCGAGAAGTAGAGTGCCCGGCCGCGCCGGCTGCAAACGACCTTGACGCACGCCGGATCGAGGTAGATCGACTCGTCGCGGATCGGGGTCGCGAGGGTGGCCATCGGCGCCTCGGGGTCGGTTTCGAGCAGCGCGACCACGCGGTCGAGTGTTTGGCCGGAGACCTCCGGCTCGTCGCCTTGCAGGTTGACGATGATCCGCGCTCCTTTGAGCTGGGCGGCGACCTCGGCCACGCGGTCGGTACCGGTCGGATGGTCGGCGCGGGTCATCATGAATTCGCCGCCGATGCGGGCGACAGCCTCGGCGATTCGCGTGTCGTCGGTCGCGACGATGATTCGTTCTAACGATTGCGCCCGTCGCGCCGCTTCGACGACGTGCTGGATCAAGGGCCGCCCGGTTTCGGATAAAAGGGCTTTGCCGGGGAGTCGGGTCGAAGCGAAACGGGCCGGGATCACGCCGACAGTTTCCATGTTTCTAAAGAATATCTCCCGTGGGACGGTCCGATAGAAGAGGCACTGATCGAGACTCGCGCTCGAACAGTCAGGGCGACCTACCGCTCTTACTCTAGGTGGTCTCAAGATGGGACACAAGGTCGAGTGAGGTGGTTCGTGCTCGGTTCGATCAGCACGCATCCTGCTCGAGAGGGCCGGGCGTGCGGTCGGAACATCCGATGCGAACGGAACCGCATCGGCGAGGGCGTGGCCAAGCCGGCCTCCCGCCCCCTGGACTGGGTGGAATCAACCGCCTGGTCATCCCCAGGATGTCAGTCAGATCCGAATCGCCGTATCCGCGGGCAGAGCAGGGGAGGTTCCCCAGGTCCCCGCTTGCTCCGCTCGCGGGCCGTCGGTTCTCCGCACTCGGGTAATCCGCCCGGAGGCCAAAGGGAAGTTTGCGCCTGAATCTTATTGATATCGGCATTCGACTCTGAGCCATCAGGTGGTCCGTCTCTAACAACCATTGCTTGCGCTCTGAAGGACCAGGTTTGGTCGACGATCGAGCCTGGTCCCCGCATCGAGACCGTCGGGCCGAAACCGAGTCGGCAGCGGTCGCGGTGTGCCAGGGAAGGAGAGCGTTTACAACTGATTCGCGGGGCGGCTGGAGCCAAGGGCATGGCGGCCGTCTGGGGAGACACGACTCATGGGATGGACCGGAAACCACAACCGCCGTCGAACCCGGATGCGCCAGCGACCTCAGCTTGAACACCTCGATGACCGGTGTCTGCTGTCAACGAGCGCCGGGATCACGCTCAAGCACCACGTGGCCGTGCCCGCCTTCGATCGCCGGCACGCACTCGTCCGTCACCCTCACGAGGGGGCTCCCCTGGCGGAGAAGACCATCCAGCAGGTAACGCACGTCGTGGCGCAGCCGAAGCTGCTCGAGCAACCAGCCGGAGCGGTCGAGGTCGGCGCCACGACGGCCTACGACCCCTTGATCGGCGCCGCCGCGGCACGAGCCGCTTACAACGTCGATGGTACCGGAATGACCGTCGCCGTCATCGACACGGGAGTCGATTTCAACAACCCCGCCTTTGGCGGCGGCTTCGGCCCCGGCTACAAGGTCGTCGCCGGCTACGATTTCGCCGACGGCACCAGCAATCCGATGGCGACGTCCTCGCAACACGGCACGGCCATCGCCGGATTGATCGGTTCCAGCAATCCCAACGACCTCGGCGTTGCCCCCGGCGTGAACATCGTCGCCCTGCGAGTCACCGATGGCACGAATACGGCCAGCTTGAACAGCATCGCGAACGCACTGCAGTGGGTGATCGATAATCACGAGCAGTACCATATCACCGCGATCAATATGTCGTTGGCCGACGGTGGAAACTATGCGCAGAATTGGTTCGCCAACGACGGCGGAGCCGGCCAGCAGATCACCGGATTGATCGGACAGCTCACGGCGCTCGACATCCCCGTCGTCGCCGCGACCGGCAATAGCTTCAACGGGATGCAGGGTGAGGGGTTCGCCGCAATCGTTGCCGGCACGATCAGCGTGACGGCAACCGACCTCTCGGGCAATCTCCTCTCCAACGCCCAACGGTTGGGCACGGCGATCGGGGGTGCCTCGGCCACCACCATCGCGGCACCCGGGCAGGGGTTGACCGCGCCCACGGGCGACTCGGGGACCGCCACCGTGGAAGGAACCAGCTTCGCGACGGCGCTCACGACCGGTGCCGTCAGCTTGCTCCAGGAGATCTACCAGTCGCGATTCGGGGCTCTGCCGACGGTCGACCAGATCAAATCCTGGCTCCAGCAAGGCTCCGACCCGGTGAACGACCCTGTAACCGGCATCACGATCGGCGAGCTCGACATCCCCAAGGCCGCGAGCCTGATCCCGCAGCCGAGTCAGCCCGCGAGTACGCCAGGCCCGGTCACACCGTCGCCCTCCGTTTCCGTGACGGCTCAAACGACCCCGTCATCCTCGGTTTCCTCCACGCCGGCGCCGACCACGACGACGATCGTGACCACGACGTCTCACGTTCAGGTGTTCGTCAACGGCCAGCAGATCAGCTCGACCGGTCCGACCTCAACCAGCGGGATCGGCTCGCTGAGCGCGTCGACGTTCGAGAGCCTGCTCCAGGCCATGAGTGCCTGGGCAGCAGCCACGTCCGACCAGTCGGGGCAAAGTGTGACCCAGGTTCAGATCTGGAACGCCTGACGGCCGGCGACCCCATCGCGGGAAATGAACGCGCTCACGACCACGATCGCCGCGGCTGATTTGATTCCAGCAAGTCGCTCGAGCCCACGCAAATCGAGTTTTGGATCCAGGCAGCCCCGAGGCGGTTGCGTTGTCGATCGGAATTCCGCTGGGCATGCATGATTGCGCCGGAGCCGCAAGCGACATTTCCCGCGTCCAAACCGGTCTCATCCGGGATGACCTCGACTCCGCATGGTCTTACCCGGCTCCTTCGCGCGCACCGCGATCACGATCCGCGCCGCCACGATAGCGCCCGGACCTCATAGTGGTCTTCGACTATGCTCGCAATGCCTTGGCGATCGGCCTGAGCACTGTTTTGCCGAGCGTCCCCTCGGCGCGGCGCCGCGGCCAACAGCGTCGCGAACGCAGCGTACACGGCCAGGACTACCCTCGCCTGCGTGAAGAACCGCCGCAACCGGGCAGATTGCCGTCGTCCACACCGCTTCTCCCCCCGCCGCGCTTCTTTGGTTCAAGCTAGTCCTGACAGCGCCTTGGCAATTCGGGCGGAGGGGTCTTTTCTCATCCGGTCGGCATGGCCGTGCACGACGACGGAGGCTATGCCCGCGGCGTCCTCAAGCCCGGCCATGTCGTCTCGATCGACCCGCGGCTTCGCGTGCCGGAAGAGCGGTTCTATTATCGCTACGAGGACCTCATCGTGATCACCGAGAACGGATACGAGGATTTCACTGACTTCCTGCCGGTGGAGCTCGACGGCACCGAAAAGGTGGTGGGTCGTGGGGCAATGCTCCAGCGGTTTCCGGCCCGTGACGAATCCGAGGAGGCGAAGGTCCACTGATGGCGATCAGTGTGCGACGGGTGCGAACGGGCTTTCACGTTTGGTTGATCGCCCGGCGTTCGTCGCGCTTGCGTCCTTTGGTATCGAGGCCGTGCGGCGGCCTCACATCGAAATTCTCAGAAGACGCTTGACTAAGCTGATCCGCACCGGTCTAATCATGGTGTTTGCCACCCATCAAGGCTGTCGGTCGTGCAGATCCCCTCTTTGTGTGGCGGTCGGATCAAGACTTCTGGCGGGTCTCCCGTGAGCGTACTCCGTGCGATCACTGGGTCCTGTGAGCCGATCTCGCGGCGGATGGCGGCCGGCGCGTTGATCGCGGCCTCGGCCTTCATCGCCGTGGCGATCCCGGTACTCGTACTCTTGTCGCTGGCGAGTGGCGCCGGCAGCCAGTCGAACGAAACGTGGCGGGCGCACCACAAGGCGTGCCATCACATCCCGGAAGAGGTCTATCATCGCGACCGCTTCCGCGCCATCCGCGGCCGGGTGACCGATGCGGACGGCAGCACCATCGCCCAGGCATTGGTCCGCTGCGTGAAGCTGGAAAGCCTCGTCGAGCTGGCGAAGGCCGATCCACCGGCGCCGTCGACATGGACGCTGCCGATCGAGGCCGAAACCCGAACCGACGAACGCGGCCAGTACGAGCTCCCGCATCTCCCCGTCGGCGGTCGGACGCTCTTCTACTCGGCGCCGGGCCGGGACCTGGCGCCGGCGGTCAAGGACCTCGTGGTCGTGCAGGACGGCCTGGGCGCCCAGCTCGACGTCACGCTCGCCCGCTTCGCGAAACTCACGGTGCGGCTCAAGACGCCGGCAAAGACGCCGATGCGGCTGTACTTGATCCCCCAGCGGTGGTGGCCGAGCCTCGAGACGGCGAGCGTGCCGCCGGCCAGCCGGTCCGTGGAGTTCCGCCGCGTCGGCGGGCCGTTCCGCAAGGGGCTGATCGCCACCGCCGGGCCCGACGACGCGTCGCCATTGAAGATCATCGGCCGCTACGATCTGGATCGCTCCGCCGAGGTCGTGCTCTCCGGCAATGAAATGCCGGTGCTCCGGTACGACCTGCCGGAGGCGGCCGGGCTCGAGCCCTGGCGTTTTGAGCCGTCGACCGAGGAGCGGCTCTTCTACGCGGCCATGTCGCCGGTGCCCCTGTTCTGGCGCGAGGCGCCGTTTGGCTGGCCGTCGTGGCTTACTCCGCCCGCGTTCCTTGTCCATACCCCCCCCCCTTCTAGAGTCCACCAGACCGGCCACGGGCATCGCCCGTGGCTTTGCGCCACACCCATTCCTGCCGGTGCTGGTAGAGTCGCGGACGGCCGGTCCCCGGCTGGGATGGACCAGCGAAGCCTCGGAGTTTGAGGTGGACGGCCTCCCCGCGGGGTCTTACCGGGTGCGAGCGCTCGACCTCTTCGGCCGGGTGACGTTCGCGGCGGGGGTTGCCGTCCGTCCCGGTTGGACAGCAGCCCAGGACGTCCGGCTGTGGAGCAAGGTGGACCTCGACGAGCCCGAGAGCAGGCAGGTGATGGGATTCGTGAAGTGGGAGAGCGGTCTACCGGCCGTCAAGGCCGGGGTCTTCCTGCAGAACACGTACAACTTCCGCAAGTACGTGCGGCGAGTCGAGACCGACGATCAGGGGTTCTTCCGGTTCCTGGACGTGCCGGGCAATGAGCCGTACTTCGTCTTCGCCGCGCCGCCGGGGGAGGACCGCGCGATGCGCAGCTTCGACTATTTCGGCGTCGGGTTCCTCCAGCGCGAGGTTTGGCGCGAGCTGACCCTGCACCCGCACCGCGTGACGGGCAGCTTGATCGGTGCTGACCCCAAATCGATTTTGCAACTTGTCCTGCTCGAAAGCCGCGACCAGCGGGTCCTGTGGTCGTTCAGCGCTGATGACGAGGGTCTCTTCGCGGTCGCGAACGTACCGCATGGCCGCTATCGCGTTCAGGCGACGTCGAAGAGTCGGGGCGAATCCGCCCGCTCTTTGCCGTTCGAGATCGGAGACGGAAAGGAGGTGTTGGTTGTTCGCTGGCCGGAGTTGATGCCTAAGTAACCTCTTTCGGCCGGTCCGGTCGCGTCGGCCGGTCCGGTTCACCGAACACCGATGATTGTCAACTGAGGAGGTCGATCATGATCAGTTTGCGCGAGCTCTGTCTCTCATTGGTGACCGTGGGAATGGCCACCGCGTTGGTTGTCTCCAGCCGTACAGGAAGCGCCGACCCAGGCTGGGATCCCAATGAATCGCAATCCCGGCTGTTCTTCTCCCAGGGAGCCCCAGCAGTCCGGGCAACGTACTCGAGCACAGGACCGACCCTGGAAAAATGGGGCGGTTCCGCACCGGCCCCACGCGTGCTGCCGGGTACGTTCAAGCCCGGGCCAGGGAGGGTAAAAGGTGTCTTGACGAGCTTGGTTCAGCTTTACCCCGTAGTCTCCACAGGCGGGACGGGAACTTGTCTGTCGGTCACGCAAAATGGCCAGTCAAACAAGCAGTGCTCCACGTTCTCCGGGCCGCCAGCGAATTCGGGGCAGTGTTCGGTTAGCTGGACTCCGCCCCCGAATCCGACAGGCGCCCAAACCCAAGCTTGTTCGTCGACTGGCAGCGCTGCGAACGGCGGAAACGGGAATTGTTCCGCGGGAAGCGGCAGCCCGAATAACGCCACGACTGTGTGTTCTGCTCAAGGTGGAGCGTCCGGGGCAGGCAACACGGCAGTTACCTGCTCTGCCGCGAATTCCGTCGGGGCCGGCGCCCAATGCTCGGCATTTCAAGGCCCGAACACTCCTGCGACGAATTTCTGTTCAGTAGCGAGCCCCTTCTCAAACGCGACATGCAGTTCCGGGAGCAATGCCGCACCGGATGGACAGGGAGGCACGTGTTCAACCATTCAGAACGGCAACGGGACTACCGATAACGCGGCTACCTGTTCCGTGCAGACCAACACTAAGCCAAACGGTGGAGGCGGCACGTGCAGCACCAGCAGCAACAACGCTAATCAGTTTTGCTCTGTGACTGTCACGGCCAACGCGAACAACTTCTGCTCGGTCAGTATCGACAATAACAACGTTAGCACGTGTACTGCAATCAACGGGGGCACAAATTGCAGTGTTCAGCAAGGGGCCACGGGCACCTGCAGCAGCTTGGCCGGTGTGGTAACGAACGGCCTATGCAAGAGTCAATGATTTGACGCTCGCCCTCGACGCGGTTCCCGGACGGCAGGAGCCGTCCGGGACATACATCACATCAACAGGCGTTGTTCTCGTTTAAGGAGGTCGTTTATGAGCAATTGCCTCAACCTTACCATGCTTGTCTGCCTTTTCGGGCCGGCCCCCTGGACCGTCAGTTACGCGGCAGTTGCCGCATCGGACGCCGGGCTACTAGCGAGGATACGTGCGGAAGCAACTCGACTCGAGAATACACCCGCCTCTGAGGTGTTCGAGTTGCTGGGCGGCGACCAGGCAAAGGATTCCCTCGGACTCACGGAGCAACAGATTTCTTACGCTCGGCGCCTCGACAAGCTTGTGCGAGCAGTTCTAAAATCCGCACTGGTCCGCGGCCAGGGCGAGTCCAGACCGCCCTCCCAGACGGAGCTAGCCGAACGGCTCGGTGAGGCAGGAAAGCGCGTGCGACAGGCTTTGATTGCGCATGCCGAGGCCATGGTTCTGGAGGCGGTCCTCACGCCCAAGCAGGCTAGCCGTTTCCGGCAGAAACTCCGGCGTAGACCCAGTCACCTCCTTACCGGCAGGTACGGCCTGTACCGCATATCGGGCTGCATTCCGGTCGACTCGATGGACCGATTCACGCTGGAGATGGAGCAGGAGCGACGGGCTCTTGACCACGGTCCATTGTCGCATCTTTTTGCGATCCTGGCCGACCACACAAAGACTCCGGTCAAGCTCTCGTCCGAGCAAGTCGGGCTTACCCATCAGCTTGACCGGTTGAATCGCGACATCTTATCGGCCTGGCAGTCTCGAAACCTCATCGCGGACCGCTACCCCAACTCGGACTGGGACGCCGCGGATTGGTTCGCCGTGTGGGACAAACTACGAAATAGCTTTATTGCTCATTCCGAGGCGCTCGTTCTGGACGGCGTCTTGACGCCGCTTCAGGCCGAGTCGTTCCTTGGGATCTACTGGAGGAGCATGGGGCCGCTCGCTCTGTCGGATCCGAAGCTTGCCCAGGTGCTGAAACTATCGCAAACCCAACGCGGGTTGATCTTGGAAGGGCTCATCCGCTGGGAGGCTATCAGGGATGAGGCTCTCCTGTTCGGAATACGGGGACGAACCGAAGCTGGCGAGTTGGACGCACGGGGCCGCGATAGGGGCCGCCTTGCCGTCGAGGCGGAGCGATATCTGCTCGCGGAAGCTGATTGGGAGGTTTGGAGCGTGCTCACACCAGCCCAACTGAAGATGCTCGAGCAGGTTTCCGGCATCGCCGTGAGGCGGCCGGCACCAGCCGAGGGCGGAAGGCCACGCGCTCCCACTACCCGACGCCGTGCCGCCCGCAGTACTTGACTGACGGGTGTTGCACGATCTGCCGTGACGCGCAATTCATCCGGCTCGACTCTGTCGCCTGCTATAGCGCCCCCTTTGCAGAACCCTTGCGGGGATATCACGTACGGAGAGGTCATGATCCGCTCGCGATCCATTCTCGGCGACTATGGGGCGCGCTTGCCGGCGGTGATCGCTGCCAGTTTGTTCTCATTGCTGTTCCTCGACGGCCAGCTTGGGCCGCTCTCGTTCACGCTTCGGCGTGCGACCGCCTTCGCCGTTCTGGCGGTGATCGCGGCGACCCGGTGGACCCGCGGGGGCCAGGTCGCGGCTCCCGAGACGCACAACGGCGCGGGCGGTGTCCGCGTACCGCGGAATGGCTCCAACAGAGCGTCGCCGTCCCCGGATTTTCAGCGATCGACCAGCACGAGCAGTCTTCGCCGGCGCTTCGCGGGTTTGGCGGGCGTGGTCGCGGCGGTGGCCATCGTGGCACGGGCCCCTTCGGTGCCGATCGCGCTGGTCGGGTTCGTTGTCGCGCTGGCGGCGATCGATATGGGATTGGGGCCGTGCTCAGCCGGCGCCTGGTTGCCGGCGGGCCTGGTCGCGGCGTGCCTCAGCTATGTCGCAATCCGGTTCGCGGTTGACCTGGTGCCGCAGGGCGGTTGGGGCGCGGAGACGGTCGCCTGGGCCGGTAGTCGTTACATCAACAATGCCCGCGGATTCGACACCCATCCGAGCAACACCGCCCTTGGCGGCCCGACGGCCGGCCTGGCCGTGCTGTACCTGCTCTGGGCCTGGCGGCGGGCCGGGGGGATCGGACGCGCCATCGCGGCCATCGTCATCCCGCTGGCCTGGTTCGCCGTGCTGCCCGCCGTGACGCCCGAGGTCGCGGCGGGGCCGATCGCCGCCTTCTCCCGCGGGGCGTATCACGGGCTGTTCTGGCTGGGCGTCGCGGGATTCATCGGGGTCGCCGGCCGAAGGCAGCCGGGGGCGGCTGCCCTACAAAGCCAGGAGAGCCGGCCGGGGGCGGCTGCTCCCCAAGTCATCGGCGCTGGCATCGCGGCGGCGCTGGCCGGCGTATGCCTCGTCGGCACGGCTTATATCCAACCGGCGGCCGGGCGATCGGTGCGCGTCTACAACAACGGTGGGCTCGACTGGGACCGGCCGGTCTACGGCCGGTTCGGCGCCTTCAGCGGCGGGATGTTCGGCACGTGGCCCGTCTATTCCCGCGCCGAGGGGTACGATTTCGACGTCATCGATAAGGCGGCGAATACTCAGTCGAACGCGGCGCCGCAGCCCATGGGGGCCACGACCGCGAAGGCCGCATCGACCGCGAAGAACGGCTCGAGCGGAGCCCCGGTATCCCGGGCCAGCTTGCAATTCAAGGCCGAACCGACGTCGAAGGACGGCGCGGACCGAACCGCGCCCGCCCGGGCCGGCTCGCGATCCAAGGCTGAACCGAGGTCAAATGACGGTGCGGACGGAGCCGCGCCCGCCCGGGCCGGCTCGCAATCCAAGGCTGAACCGAGGTCGAAGGAAGGCTCGGCCGGAGCCTCGCCCTCCCATGCCGACTCGCCCTCCCGGGCCACCCCCCTCTCCCGGGTCGCCGCGCCGGCGAAGGCCGGCGCGCCCGCGAAGGACGCGCCCCCGCCGGATACCATCGAGCCGGCCGACCTGGTGAAGACACAGATCCTCGTGTTGATTAACTCGCCCAAGGTCTGGGACGAACGCGAGCGCCGGACGATCTACGACTTCGTGGCGCGCGGCGGGAGCCTGCTGGTGCTGGGCGACCATACCGACGTCTTCGGCCTGATGCGCGGGTTCAACAGCCTGCTCGGCCCGCTGGGCATCCAGTTCCGGTTCGACTCGGCCTACAAGGCGCGCGAGAACTGGCGCGGGTGCCAGGCCGCCGCGGCCGATGCCGTCGCCTGCGGCTGGGACGACGAGAATCCCGGGGTCGCCGTCGGCGCCTCGCTGGAATTGTCCGGATCGGCCCGGCCGCTGCTTGTGGGCCGCTACGGCTTTTCCGACAACGGCGTCCGCGAGAACGTCATGGGCAGCTACCTGGGCAACTATCACTACGACCCGGGCGAGCGGCTCGGCGATGTCGTCTTGGTGGCGACCGCCACGTACGGCCGGGGCCGCGTCGTCGTCTGGGGTGACACGTCGGCCTTCCAGGGCGTGAGCTCCCATTACCCCGCCGTGGTCGGCCCGATGTTGGCATGGCTGTCGCGGCCGGCGGGTTGGACCGATCGGCCGCCGGTCCGGGCCGCCGCGGCACTCGGCCTGCTGGCGACGATCGCCTGGCTCTGGCTCTCCCGGGGCGGCACGCGCCAGGCGGCCGTCATCGCCGTCGGCCTGCTGCTCGGGCTCGCGGTCCCCTGGTGCCTTGGCCTACCGCACCGCGAGGCGCGGGTGACGATCGCCGACGACATGGTCCTGTTCGATCGGTCGCACCTGCCCGCCAGCGGCCACTACAACGCCCGGGTCAATCCGATCGGGCCGCTCTACACCAACCTACTGCGCGCGGGCTTTCGCGTCACCGAGCTGGAGGATTGGGACCCCACGGCTATCGCGCGAGCCAAAGGCGTCGCCTTCGTCGCGCCGCAGCGGTCGTTCACTGCGGCGGAAGTGAAGGACCTCTTGAACGCCGAACGGCGTGGGGCGGTCGTCATCCTGACCGCCGGCCAGCCCGATTCAGCCGGCGCGCGCCGCCTGCTCGACGCGCACGGCCTGGCGCTCTTGCCCAGGCCGTTGGGGACGGTTTCATCGGCTGATCCGAGCGCGAGCCGCCGCGAGCGCGAGACGCGCCCGAGGTTCCTCGACGCCTGGCCGATCGTCACCAGCGAACGGGGAAACCCGGCCGATATTCCCGGCGTCGAGGTCATCTACCGGCACGGCGATGACGCGGTCACGCTGTTCCGCCGCGAGGGGAAGGGAGGGCTGCTCATGATCTCAGACACCCGGTTCTTCTCCGACATGAACGTCGAGGACATGACGGGCTACTGGCTGGGCAACCTCGCGCTGATCCACGACCTGTTCCAGCGCTATCTCGGCGCCGACCCTGATGCCGTGCAGCCGCTGTTCCGCTCGCCCGTCAAGCCGCAGTAGCGCGCGGAAAAAAAGTCTTGTCGGGTGGCTCAGACTCACCGGATGCAAAGCTTTACCCCTCGGTGGGTTTCACCGACCAGACGAACTCCGTGAGAAAGGCCGTGACGGCGTGACGACCATCATCGCACCCCTCGACCGACCGCGAGTCGCATCTCAGACGCCTATGCACGATCGAGCGATCAAGGCCCCCGCCATCGCGCTTTGCCTCGCGGCCGCGCTCGTCGTCTCCGGCTGGACGATCTTCTTCGATCGCCGGGTCGCATACCCCTTGCTCTCCGGCTCGATCGTGGCGGCACTGGCCTTTCTGGCACTGACCTGGCCGATTGCGCGGCGGGGAATGCTGAAGCGTGCCGCGCTGGCCGCGGCCGAGCTCATCACGCTGGCGGCGGTGGTTTGCACCGCCGATCGGGCGATCTCGGCATGGGAGGAGCGGGCTCCCTGGTTCGGCGCCGCGTCGTCGATCGCCTCGGGTGCGCTCAACCTGCTGGGCTACCGCGCCACGGCCGAGCAGGGCCTGCTGATGCTCGACCACCCCGATGGCCTGGTCACGATCGCTCCGTCGATGGAGAAGCTCGCCGTCCGGCCGCTCCTGCTCTTCGGGATCGCCTGGGTCGTGCTCTGGCTGATCCGCGGCCATCGCCGCGCGGCGGCCGCGACGGTCGTCGGGCTGGCCGCCATGCTGCTGGTCGGTATGCTGCGGTATGTCGCACTCCTGGCCGTCTACGCCGAGTGCGATGATATCCTTGCGGGGGTCACGGGACTGGCGGCGCTGGATTGGTTCGCATCGTCCTGGATCACGGGTGGATTCCTGGTGCTGGCCGGGCTGGCGGTCGATCGTGCCGTGCATGGGCGGGCCGTCGGCGATGCGCCGAGATCGGAACCGGCCCCGGCGCGGCCCAGGGTATGGGCGATCCTCGGGGCCGGCGTGACGGTCGCGGGGCTGGCCGGCTTGGCGGGCTTCGCGGCGACGTTCGCGCCGCCCGGCGCCGAGAAGACCGGGCGGATCTTGGTGGACGACCGGTACTGCGGCATCTGGGAACCGACGGCGCGGCAGCTCGACACCGAGTGGTACGGCGATTTCCCGACGTATAGCTTCACCTCGCTGGCCGAGTGGCTGGGGAAGTGGTACTCCGTCGACGTCAACACGTCGCGGGCCTACGACGACGAGCTGTTCTCCGGCTACGACATCTTCATCCTCAAGACGCCCGAGGAGCCGATGCCGGAAGCCGAGCTCAAGGCGATCGACCGCTTCGTGCGGCGGGGCGGCGGGCTGCTCCTGGTCGGCGACCACACCAACCTGCTGGGCATGGGCACACACCTCAACGCTCTCTCGGCCCAGTACGGCATCCGCTTCCGGTATGACTCGGTTTCCGACGGCCTGACGGGCGGCTTCGTAGATTGCTTCGGGCCGCGGATCGGCCGGCATGTCGGTGCCCTGCACGTCGATCACCTCCAGTTCATGACCTCGTGCTCGCTCCAGATCTCCGGAAACGCCGAGACCGTCCTCGCGGCGGACGAATGCCGGCGCGAGCCACACGACTACGCCGGCTCGAGCTGCTTCGGCCGTCACGGTGCCCACCCCGAGATGGAGCACGGAAGGACCGTGCTGGCCGCGACGGTGCGGGTCGGCCGCGGGCGGATCGCCGCGTTCACCGACAGCACGGTCTGGTCGTCGTTTGCCGTTTTCAGCCTCGACCGCGAGAAGCTGGCGATGGACCTCATCCGGCTGCTCAACCGCGAGACGAGCCCTTTCGAAGCGCCGATCCGCTGCCTGGCCGTCGCCGCAGGCCTGATTGCCGGGTTTCTCGGGCTCAAGTTGGTCGGCTCAGGCCTGGCCTTGCCGGCGATCGTGCTCGCGCTCGCCGGCTCGTGGATGGGGATGGCGGCGTCGGAGAACCTTCACCGGCGGGTCTACGCCTGGCCGTCGCCCAATGCCCCCATCACCGAGGTGACGTTCCTGTGGCAGGGAGGCGCCTGCGCGTTCCCGCCGGTGCTCGGGACGCCCGACTCGGTTCCGCTCGACCGCAGTTACGACACTCTGCTCGTCGCCGTGCAGCGGCTCGGGCTGGTGCCGCGCGTGGCATACTCTTATGACGAAGACTTGCTCAGCCCGGCGACGCGGGCGATGTTCGTGATCGCGCCGGTGAATACACCGCCGCCGAGGACGATGGCCCGGCTGAAGGACTTCGTCCGCGACGGCGGCAGCCTGATCGTCATGGATGACAGCCGGATGGGCGAGCGCGGCAGCGCCAAGGACTTTCTGCGACCGTTCGACGCGTCGATCACCTACCACGGTTCGCAGGGGCCGGAAGGCGGCCAGAAACCGCACGTTCACATCGGCGGGATGGAGCAAGTGCAGGTCCCGGCCGCCGATGCGTTCCTCGCGCGGAAGTTATTCGAACGGGGGCATGTCATCTACATGTGGGACGCCGCCGACTTCTCGCGGCAGGGCCTGGGCCACTGCTTCGCACGGCCGTGGAAGTCGGCCCGGGCGCGGTACGAGACGATCTTCGCCGTGCTCCGCGATGTCTTGAGGATCGCCCCGGCCGATCGGCGGTTCTACGGCGTGCTGTAGGGGCGGTTGACGATGCTGAGCACCTCGCCGTTGCTCGCCAGGCAGACGATCAGCAGGCGCCGTCGTCGACGTTGTCGACGCCCCGCATTCAGCGGGCGCCGGTGGCCACCAGCATGCCGTCGACGTCGAGCACGGCCTCGTCAAGAAGCCGCATGGATGCTCTTGCAAGACTTTGAGCGCCGATTCTCGCGGACGAAAGAGGGACCGGAGAGATCGACGACTGTTGACCCGAGGGTTCGGAGGCGGGGTAGAGAGCCCATTGATTACTAGGCAATCGATCCCAGCAACGTTGGCGGAATGGTCGAAAAATCGAAGAAAAAAATCCCTTGCAATCCAAAGTTTGGCAAAAATCGCCAATTTTTTGGGGAACGCCTCCCGGAGACCAACCGCGACGCCTCTGTTATCAACCACTTGCGTGCAGGGCAACCGCCTCGGCAGCCCGGCAAGTCTGTCGCTCCGGACCGTTCCAAGGCGTACAATCCACCGATGGGCGTTGTCGGGCCCGAGCCGTGGGACATGTGTGCGTTTCAGATGCCGGTGCGTCTCGGCGACTGCACGGGAGGAACTTGTCTTGAATGCATCTTTGCAGACCGCCCTGGTGACGGGGGCGGGCAGCGGGATCGGCCGGAGCATTGCGACCGCCTTGGCCGAGATGGGCCTGCGCGTGGCACTTGTCGGTCGCGACCGTGAGAAACTCGAACGAACCAGGGCTGGCTTCGTCAACGGCCGGGACTCAGCTTTCGTCGCGACTTGCGACATCACCGACCGGTACGCCGTCAAGTCGCAGATCGACCAGATCTTGTCCGCTTTTCAAGCGATCGACGTTCTGGTCTGCAACGCGGGCACAAACGTGAGGAACCGGAGCCTCGAGTCGCTTGACCCCCTCGACTGGGATCGGATGATCGCCACCAACCTGACCGGTTCGTTCAACCTGGTCCACCATGTCCTGCCGTCGATGCGGCAGAGGCGGAATGGTCTGGTGATCCAGATCTGCTCGGTGTCGGGCGTCCGCGCCAGTACGCTGGGAGGCGCCGGCTACTCGGCGTCCAAGTTCGGCCAGAGCGCGCTCGGCATCTGCCTGGGGCGCGAGGAAGGGGCACGGGGCATCCGCTCGTCGGTGATCTATCCCGGCGAGGTCGAAACGCCGATCCTTGATGCACGTCCGGTTCCGGTGGGCGCCGAGCGGCGCGCCGTCATCCTCCAGCCCGAAGACATTGCCGCGGCGGTCCGGTTCCTGGTCGAGCTTCACCCGCGCGCGCATGTTCCTGAGCTGGTGATCACCCCGACCGTCGATGACTTCTGCTAGAGGCCCTCACGGAGCCTTCCGGGCCGGTTCTCCGTGATCCATTTGACCCGCTTCGATCTCGCCGCCGGCAAACTCGTTGAACTCGACGTACAGCAAGTGGCGGAACAGCTTGCCCTCAGTCTGAAGCTGGTGTGGCGAGCCGGCCTCCTCGACGCGGCCGTTATGCAAGACGATGACGTGGTCGCTCGCTCGCAGGGTCGCGAGCCGATGGGGCAGGACAATGAGCGTGCGGCCCATCGACATTCGAGACAGGGTGTCGTCGAGGAAGTGCTTGGTGTCCTCGTCGATGGGCGTGTTCGGCTCTTCGACGATCAGGATCGAGGGATCGTGGAGGTAGGCGCGCGCCAGCGCGATCCGAAATTGTTCGTCGGGCTTGAGGTAATGGCCGAGCGGGCCGATCGTCGTGTCGTAGCCGTGGGGAAGGTCCTGGATGAAGTAGTGGGCATGAGCCAGCTTCGCTGCCTCGATGATGCGCGGCAGAGTCTTCATCGGGTCGCCCAGACCGATGTTGGCCAGGACCGAGTCGGTGAAGACCAGGTCGGCTTGCAAGACGGTGGCGACTTGAAGGCGAACCGAGTCGAGAGTGACGTCGCGAAGGTCGTGTCCGTCGATCAAGACGCGGCCGGCCCTGGGGTCGATCAAGCGTGGGATCAAGCAGACCAGGGCGAGCTTCTCGTCATCGTCCGGTCCGATGATGGCGGTGCGTGTGCCCGCGGGGACCTCGACCGAGATTCCCTCGAGCAGCCGGCGCCCCGAGCGGCTCTCGAGCTCGACGTTCTCGAAGGCGATCTGTTCCTTGAGGGCATTCAGGAACTGAGCGCCGACGTTCTGGTGCAGCTCGGGCCGCCTTTCGAGGAACTCGAAGATGCCCCGCGCCGACCGATTGGCCTGGCGGATCGACTTTCTCATGCGGAGCCATTCGGCGATCGGATGGGCCAATCCCGCCAGCGACACGAGCAAGATCAGCATCGTCGCGATCGAGATGTGATCGATGACCACGACGTTGAAGCCCAGCAAGCCCAGTGCGATCGTCAGGCCCGCCCCATAGAGTAAGCCGGTGCTCGGGTTGAGCGGGCCGCTCGTGACGATCCGCCGCGTGTCGGCCTCCTCGTATCGATCCAGGTGCTCATCGAACCGCTGGCGGTCGTAATCGCCAACGCCGTAGATCCGCACGATCCGGAGCAGGCCCAGGTCCTCATGGAGCAGACAGAGCTGCACCGACGCGTCGCGCAGGGCCGCCTCGGTCGCCTGTCGGGTCTCGCGGTTCAGGACCCGCGCCGTCAGCCAAATCAAGAGACCCAGCGACCCGAGAAAAACCGTCAACAACGGCGAGACCAAGATCGCGAGCACCAGCAGACCCGCCGCCAGGACGTGAATTCGCGGGGTGATGTCGACGTCGGCGAGCAGGCCGTCACGAATGTCGTTGACCTCGCGCGTCCAGAGGTTGATGACCGGACCGATCCCCTCGGTCGGCAGCGACGACTGTCCCAGCCGGTACATCTGGCGGTGGATCTGCCGGCGGAGCGCCGTCGCGACTTCGGTCGCGACCAGGGCCATGACCCCGCGCCGCCAGATCGCCACCAGCGCGATCAAGACGATGCATGCCGCCCCCATGGCCAGCAGAGTCGTGAGCGCACCCATGTTGTTCAGCAGCGTCGGCAGGAACCGGGTGATCCGTTCCAGTACTCGCGCGCCGAGCTGGTGCACCGGATTATTGCTCAGCAAATTCCCCGAGATCAGCGGGAAGACACCCGTATGGTCGAACAGGATGAACTGTCTGCCTCCCTCGAATTCCCGGCCGGTCGTGAGACTTCTGAATCCCGCGGGCAGGTCCTTGACCCGCGACGCGGGAAACCGAGCCTCGCCCCGTGAGGCCATCACGGCCACGAAGAGCGCGATGATCGAGAGGAGCGCCACCAGCAAGAGAGATTGGACAAATCCCAGCACTCTGGCGACGAGGAACTCGCGGTGGGAGCTCAAAAGCTTTCGTGCGCGACGATACGCGTCGGCTTGCATGCGTGAGGTCCCCCAGCCCGATGGACGTCGATGACCCCGTACTGGCGTTCCGATGGCTCGGGCGCGTCACTCATCAGCGCACGCACTCCGCCCTCTCGCGCCGGGTCAAGCCAAGTCTCGGTCCTCGAACAGGATAAACGCTAACAACAACGCTGCTCCACTGTACAACATGCAATAGGCAAATGCAGGCAAGACGTAGCCGAGCCAGGGTATGACCGCAGCGGTTGAGATTGATGGACCGGCGTTGAAGAACTCGAGCGAGGGAAGAACCAAGGCGAAAAACCGGGCCATGAAGCTGACGAGCTCGTTAACCTGGCCCTGCGAGCCGGCCTCGATCAGGACCGGGCTCAAGTGGCCCAGGAAGAAGACCAGGATGCAGACCACCAGGTTGGCCAGCATCGGCAGCCGGGTCGAGATCGCGACGCTGATGCTGGTGAGCACCGTCACCTCGAAAAAACCGAGGACCAGCCCCGGCATGACCTGCTTCACCTGGGCCCATCGCTTCGCCGCATCGGCGACTCCCCCGGCGGATTCCCTCAGGTCGTAGCCGAACTTGTACCAGACCCCCGCCGCGAACAGAGAGCCGAGCAAAACATAAAGCGCCAGCACACCCAGCTCGATCCCCAGGAATTTGCCGATGATGAACTGACGCCGATTGATCGGTTTGGACAGCAAGGTGATCGCCGTCTTGCCCTCGATCTCGTCGGCGACCGTCGAGCTCGCCGTCAAGAGGGCCAGCAGCATGCAGAAGAACGAGATCGTCGTCAGACCCGTGTCCTTGTACATCTTGATGTCTTCACCGAACGTGAAGTACGACACGAAAATCGTCGCGATCAAGAGCGCGCCGGCGAAAAAAGCCATCACGAAGAACGCCGGCTGGCGGATCGCCTCTTTGGCTGTGGCAACAGCAATGGTGAATGATTTCATGGTGGTCGTTGGTTCTCTTCGAGATCAATGACGAATCGAAAACCCGGTGAAGGGATCGGAGCCAGGGGATAAGGATTCCGTCGTGACGTCGGTGATGTAGGCACTCATCTCCAGTTGGATTGCGTTCAGGAAATCGTCAAGCACGCTTGATCCCCCCTCGGCCGCGAGCTCGACACGGCCGTCGGCAAGGTTGCGGACGTACCCCGCCACCGCAAAGCCACGAGCCACCGCCATGCATGTGAATCGGAAACCGACCCCTTGAACGCGGCCCGAAAAGGTGACTCGACGACGAACCAGACGCATGCAACTATCCTAGCGGTGGATGCCGGCGTGAGGCAAGTCGTCATGAGACCGGGTGAGAACGAATCGATGAGGTGGATGAGAAGGAAGCGATCGGGTCGACGCGAAAAAAGGCCGGCGCCGCTCGCCTCGATGGGCGAAAGGAGCCGGCCCTTTGGTTTGAGTGCAATTTGGTATTCAGGCCGTCCGAATCGAGCCGGGTCGCTGCTGGCGGTCCCGATCACGTCTCCAGTGGCTGGCGATCAAAGGCCGTTGAGCTCGACGCGCTCGACCACGGACGCGGTTGCCGCCTGGATCGGCAAGAGAGCGGATCGAGCCGGGCCGACTCCGACGCAATCGAACGGGACCGAGGGTGCCCCTGACGACGTCCCGGCCTTGACGACCAGATTCGAAACGGTGAAGGGGAGGCGGTTTTCGACCTTCAACGTCGTGCTGCCGAGCGTGCGCCGGGCGGGCTTGACCGTGACGAAGGCGCCCGCGATTGCGCGGTCGATCGCCTTGGCGAGAATGACGCCATCGAGCACCGAAATCGAGGAATTATCCCGGAAGGCGACCTTGCCAAGCGGAAGCCATGAGTCGGTCTGGGAGCAGGAGCTGACCATGATCCGACCGCGGGTGTCACCAAGCTTTGCGTCCGTCAGCACGACGTGCAGGTAAAGCGCGGGGGCCGCGGCGGCCGGAAAGTCCTCGGATTCAACAAGTTGGAGCGGCAGCCCCAGAATTCGGAGTCCGTCGAGCCCGCCCGCCAGCCGTCTGGCCTCGCGGGCCAATGACCCTTCGCCGCTCACCTGCACGAACACGCGCGACCCGGAGAGGGACGCGGGATCGACCAATCCACCGGCATGCGAGGCGTCGAGGGCCGCGACAAAACGTGTCGCCAGGGCGATCTCATGAAGGTTCATGATCTTGCCCGTTTGCTCGGCCATCATCTCGAACGGCAGGTCGTTGCACACGCGCCACATGACGGCCTGAGCCACGCCGAGGCTGGTCCCATAGGTGGCCAGGCTTCGCAGCGCCATCCGGACGCGGGGGTCCGAGCTATATTCGTCGACGTCCATGAGCCGGAAGGTGTTGCGCGGTGTGGGCGTCGGCAGCCCGTAGTTCAGGCAGACGGAGGGAAGCGTCAGATTGATCGTCTCACCGACGGGCAGGGTCACCAGCCGGGAGCGCGACTCCTCGGTGGCGGCGACCGATCGGAGCCCGGATGGACCGGCGGTTCCTCGGAATTCGCCGAACGCACCCTCTCGATTGGCGACCGAACCGAGCCCCATGCTCTGCAGGCGTCCGCCACCCCCGGCAGCGCCCTGGCCCACCGTGCTGGCGGCGACCAGACCCGGCGGAACGATCACGTTCAGCCTGCGTGCCGAGCGGTTGCGGATCGTGAGCTGGACCCGATCCTGACCGTGGCCGCGGGCCACCACGTCGAGATCGGCCGCCTTGCGCGCCTCGAGGAGGCCGACCGTCTCGGTCGCGACCCCGGCTGGAAGGGAGGAGGGCTCTGGATCCGGCACGGCCGGCCGCCCGGTCTGGGCGGTCGCGGTCGAGGCCCCGATGAACATCATGCCACTGATCAGGCCCGCGGCCAACCCGGCCCGGACCAGCCAAAGGTGTCGCCAACGCATTGCGCTCTAACCTTTCTGGACGGGTCCGTCGCCCTAGGGCCGATCCTTCGTACCCCTGTAGGCCCGATCTCCGCCAAAGCTTATGGAGATGATCCAATTCCTATCCCGCGCTCCCCCGGCACAGCTTTCCCTCAAGGAAGACGTGCGCGAGCGCCCGGTTATTCGAACTCACCACCTCTTAATCTTCGGCAGTTGCAATCCCGGGCATCGGTCGAATTGTCGAAAGGAACCACAAGCACACAAGCTAGAGTCTACAACGCTCGCAGGGGAAAAACAAAAAGGCGGCTCGCCTCCATGCCCGCATTGCCGGGAAGCCGCACGCAGGCCCGATCGTTGGATGTCGTTCCGAACATCGTTCAGAAATGACCAGAGTACACTCGTTTGAGCAAGGCGACCATCGGCCGCGCCAGGCTCTTGAGCGATTTCTGCGTCAGTTTTGGCGTCGCCGTACTCGAACGGAAGTTCGGGTCGCCGCTGTAGACGATCGTGATCGCTTTGTTCAACACGCTGTTGGCCTTCAAGGTCAGCGTCGCTTCTCCGCCGCCGAGAGTCGCGGTCCCGAGCGTCTTCTTCTTGAGCATGAACTTGACCGTGCCGGTTGGCGTCCCCCCGCCGGGTGCCAACGGCGTGATCTCCGCCGTCAGGCCGACCGACACCAACTTCTTCTTCTTGAAGACCCCGAGCGGCACCAGCACCACCTGGGTACCGGCCTGGGAGACCGACTCCGTGGTTGATCTCGACGTGACGCCGAGGAGGTCGGAGTCGCCGCTGTAGGTTGCCGTGATCGAACGAGGGCCGAGGGCGAGACTTGAGGTCGTCAGAGTGGCCTTTCCGGAACCGTCGAGCGGGACCGTACCCAGCGGCGTGACACCGTCGAAAAATGTGACCGAACCGCTCGGGGTGCCGGCGGCGGTCACCGTGGCGACGAGGGTGACGGACTGGCCGTGGACGGCCAAGCCGCCCGCTGGGTTCAGGCCGATCGTCGAGGTAGCCCGTGTGATCGTGAAGTTGATCGGCGCGGACTGGATTGCCGTGTAGTCCGTGCTGCCCGGGAAACTGGCCAGTACGGTGTAGGAGCCGGCCTGGCTCGGCGCGCCGGCCAATGGGGTGAGGCCGGCGAGCTGCGCGGCGCCGGTGTAGGTCCCACTGTAGTAGCTCAGCGATGGGGTGAGCCCCTCCAGGCTGGCGGTCGCCGAGCCGCTGATCCCCTCAACCGTCGCCGCGGCCGGATACGCCGTATTGGTGAATATACCGCCGCCGTCGGTGACGCGCAGCGTGGGCGTGGCCGGGGCGATCGTGAAGTTGGCCAGCGCCGAGCCGTTGGAATAGTCGGAACTTCCGGCGAAGCTGGCCAAGACGGTGTACGAGCCGGCTTTGCCGGGCGCGCCGGTCAGCGGGGTGAGGCCGGCGAGCTGCGGGGCGCTGGTGTAGGTCCCGCCGTAATAGCTCAGCGATGGGGTGACCCCCTCAAGGCTGGCGGTCGCCGAGCCGCTGATCCCCGCAACCATCGCCGCGGCCGGATACGCCGTATTGGTGAATATACCGCCGCTGTCCGTGACGACCACCGTGGGCGTGGCCGGGGCGATCGTGAAGTTGGCCAGTGCCGAGCCGGCGGAGTAGTCGGAACTACCGGCGAAACTGGCCAGGACGGTGTACGAGCCGGCCTTGCTGGGCGCGCTGGACAGCGGGGTGAGGCCGGCGAGCTGTGCGGCGCTGGTGTAGATCCCGCTGTAGAATTTCGACGAGGGGGTGACCCCCTCCAGACTGGTAGCGGCGGAGCCACTGACCCCGGCGACGGTTGCGGCGGCCGGGAAGGCTGTGCCGTTGTACGTGCCGCCCGAATCCATGACGCTCACCGTGGGCGCCGCCTTAATCACGATCAGCGAGCCGGTCGTGCCGGCGGACGCGAAGGTCCCGTCGCTCGCGTAAGAGTAGCTGATCGTGTACGGCGAGCCGGCCACGGTGAGCCCGGGGACGTTGGTGAAGGTTGTCGAGAATGAGCCGTTGGACTGGATGTTGGCAGGCTGGGTAACGCCATTGAGCCTCACCGCGACGACCTCTCCCGTGGGGGCCTTCGAGCCGGACGCAATCGTCCCGGCGATGGTCGCGCTCGAAGTGCCGAAAGTGACGCTCGGGTTGGTGAGTCCCGAGAAGGTGAGCGCGATCAGGTTCGACAGGCTGAAATCGACAGGCGTGGCGGTGCCGGCTGCCGACGCCGCGACGGTGTACGAGCCTGTGAGGGTGTTTGCCGTCGCGGTGACCTGCGCCACGCCGTTGGCCCCGATGAGCGCGGTCGCTCCGGAGAGGTTTGTCGAGGCGCCGTTCGCCGCCGGTGTGACGGTGAATGACACGATGCCGCCAGCCACGGGCTCGACGGTGTTCTTGGCGGTGACGGTGACGGCAAGTGGGTTGTTAAACGCGGCGCCGGATGGCGCGCTCTGAGGCGTGCTACCGGCGACCGCCGTCAGGGTGAACCCCTGGCTCTGGAAAGCGCCGATATCGGGAGACGAGTCGAGGGGCTCGCCGCGCTGGTCAGCCGTGACGCCGCCGGCCGCGGTGCCGGCGCCGATGGCCGGGCTGCCGGGCAAGAGAGCCATGGTCTGGGTCAGTCCGGTGAAGTCGCCCAGCGGAGCCAGCCCCAAACCGGCCAGGCTGGTCAGCACGATGTTGCCGTCGGTGCCGCCCTGGATGGCGGCCGATCCCCCAGGGCCGATCAGGTTGGACGTGCCCGTGACGGTGCCGGAAAAACTGCCTGGGATATCGCTGGCGGCTCCGCCGCCACCCGTGTTGCCGGCGACGATCGTGTCGGTGAGGGTCGCGGTGCCATGGGCAGGGGCCAGGCCGCCGCCGTCCTGGGTGGCGGAGTTGCCACTGATCGTGCAGGCGGTCAGGGTCAGGCTCGGCGCGGCGTAATTCCAGAGGCCACCGCCAAAGGTGGCGCTCGAGTTGCCGCTGATGGTACAGTCGGTGAGGGTCGCCGTGCCCCAGTTACCCAGCCCGCCGCCGTCGCCTTGGGCGGAGTTGCCGCTGATTGTGCAATCGGTGAGCGTTGCCGTGCCGTAGTTTGCCAGGCCGCCGGCGGGGCCCGAGGTGATACTGCCGCTGATGGTGCAATTGGTGAGCGTTGCCGTGCCCTTGTTATTCAAGCCGCCACCGCCGGACGTCGTCTCGGTCCCCCCCATGATCGTGATGCCCGAGATCGTCGCCGTGACCCCTTGTTCCACCTGGAACACCCGGCTGGCGTCGTTCCCGCTGATAATCACCGGTCCGTCTCCCGGGCTGACATAAACTGTGGTCGATTCCGAGCTATTGCTCAGGTCGAGCTGCCCGTGCAGCAGCGTGATCGTCGCCGGCGCAGTGCCGAGCTGAAACTCGATCGTGCTCGGGCTCGGGGCCAGATCGGCCCAGGTAACGGCCCACCGCAGAGTGCCGGTGCTGCCGTCGTCGGCCGTGCTGGTGACGATGAACGGCGAGGTGGGGGCGACCCCCTGCCCGGGCTGGAACTGGAAGGCGCCGATATCGGGCTGTGGCGAGTCGAGCGGTTGGCCCCGCTGGTCGGTGGTGATCCCACTGACCGCCTTGCCGGCGCCGATGGCGGGGCTGCCGGGCAAGAGTGCTTGGGTCTGGGTCAGCCCACCGTTGTCGAAGAGCGGGCCCAGCCCCAATCCCCCCAAGCTGGTCAGCACGATGTTGCCCTGAATGCCGCCCTGGATCTGGCCCGATCCTCCCGTCCCGAAGAGGTTGTGCTTGCCGGTGACAATGCCGGCAAAATCGTTCGGGACATCGCTGGCGGCTCCGCCGCTGCCCGTGTTGGCGGCGACGATCGTGTCGGTGAGCGTCGCCGTACCATGGGCGGCCGCCAGGCCCCCGGCGTCCATGGCGGCGGAGTTGTCACTGATCGTGCAGGCGGTCAGGGTCAGGCTCGGCCCGGCGTAATTCCAGATCCCACCGCCACTGTCGGCGCTCGAGTTGCCGCTGATGGTGCAGTTGGTGAACGTTGCCGTGCCCCAGTTGCCCAGCCCGCCGCCGACGCCCTTGGCGGAGTTGCCGCTGATGGTGCAGTCAGTGAGCGTTGCGGTCCCGTAGGTTGCGAGGCCGCCGGCGGGGCCCGAGGCCGACGTGGTGTTGCCGCTGATGGTGCAATTGGTGAGCGTTGCCGTGCCCTTGTTATTCAAGCCGGCGCCGCCGCCGTCGAAGGTGGAATTGCCGCTGATAGTGCAGTCGGTGAGGGTCGCCGTGCCTTGGTTGTACAGCCCGCTTCCGCCGTTGGAACCGCTGATCGAGCCCCCCGTGATCGTCAGGCCCGAGAACGACGCCGTGACGCCCTGATCCACCTGGAAGACCCGGCTGGCTTTGTTGCCGCTGACGGTCACCGGTCCCTCTCCCGGGCCATCGTAGATTGCGACCGATTCCGAACTGTTGCTCAGCTCGAGCTGTCCTTGGGACAGCACGATCACGGCCGGCGCGCTGCCGATTTTGAATACGATCGCGCTTGGGCTCGGGGCGAGGTCCGCCCACTGGACGGCCCAGCGCAGCGTGCCGATGCCGCCGTCGTCGGCTGTGCTGGTGACGATGAACGGGGACGTGGGGACGACCTGCCCGGGCTGGGTCTGGAAGGCGCCGATGTCGGGCTGTGGCGAGTCGAGCGGTTGGCCCCGCTGATCGGTGGTGATGCCGCTGACGGCCGTACCGGCGCCGATGGCGAGACTGCCCGGCAAGAGTGCCATGGTGTGGGTCAGCCCACCGTTGCCGCTGAGCGGACCCAGCCCCAGGCCCCCCAGGCTGGTCAGGACGATGTTACCCTGGGTGCCGCCCTGGATGCCGCCTGATCCCCCGGTGCCGATCAGATCGGATGTGCCGGTGACTGTGCCGGGATTGTTGGTGGCGATATCACTGGCGGCTCCGCCACTGCCCGTGTTGCCGGCGACGATCGTGTCGATGAGCGACGTCTTCGAGGCGGCCGACGAGCTTTGATTATAGAGGCCGCCTTCGCCTTTGGAGGCGGAATTGCCGCTGATCGTGCAAGCCGTGAGATTGGCCGCGCCGTAGTTCCACACACCGCCGCCGAACTGGGCCGAGTTGCCGCTGATCGTACAGTCGGTCACGGTCAGACCAGCCCCGTCGCTATCGAAGAGGCCGCCACCTTCGATCGCGGTCGAGTTGCCGCTGATGGTGCAGTCGGTGAGGGTCGCCGTACCCGCGTTGTCCAGCCCGGCACCGTTGCCGCTCGTCGAGCCCGCCGTGATCGTCAGGTCCGAGAACGACGCCGTGACGCCCTGATCCACCTGGAAGACCCGGCTGGCTTTGTTGCCGCTGATGGTCACCGGTCCCTCTCCCGGGCCATCGTAGATGGTGACCGATCCCGAAGTGTTGCTCAGCTCGAGCGGCCTTCCGGACAGCGTGATCACGGCCGGCGCGCTGCCGATTTTGAAGACGATCAGGCTCGGGCTCCGGGCCAGGTCCGCCCACTGGACGGCCCAGCGCAGCGTGCCGGTGCTGCCGTCGTCGGCTGTGCTGGTGACGATGAACGGGGATGTGGGGCCTCCCTGCCCGGGCTGGGTCTGGAAGGCACCGATGTCGGGCTGTGGCGAGTCGAGCGGTTGGCCCCGCTGATCGGTGGTGATGCCGCTGACGGCTATGCCGGCGCCGATGGCGCGGCTGCCTGCCAGGAGGGCTTGGGTCAAGGTCGGCCCGCCGTTGTCGCCCAGTGGGGCCAGCCCCAGGCTCCCCAGGCTGGTCAGGACGATGTTGCCGTTGACTCCATTGGTCAACCCGCCCGAGCCGCCGGTCCCGATGAGGTTGTATGTGCCGGTGATGCTGACAGACCCATGGCTGCCGATGTCGGCGGGGTTGCCGCCGGGGCCTGTGTTGGAGGCGACGATCGTGTCGGTCAACGATGCCGTCGTTGTCCCGCTCGCGACAGGGGTGTAATTGTAAAGGCCGCCTCCGCCCTGGGACGCAGAGTTGCCGCTGATCGTGCACGCTGTGAAACTGGCTGTGCCATTCTGGTTCCACACACCACCGCTGCCGCCTGAGTTGCCGCTGATGGTGCAGTCGGTGAGCGTCGCCGTGCCCCTGTTTTGCAGCCCGCCGCCTGAGTTGCCGCTGATCGTACACGCTGTGAAACTCGCTGTGCCATTGCTGTACACACCACCGCTGCCGCCTGAGTTGCCGCTGATGGTGCAGTCGGTGAGCGTCGCCGTGCCCCTGAGGACCAGCCCGCCGCTGGAGTTGCCGCTGATCGTGCAGTCGGTCAGGGTGACGCCAGCCGCGTCCCATTCATCGGTGAGGCCAAAGGAGTTGCCGCTGATGGTGCAGTCGGTGAGGGTCGCCGTGCCGACGTTGTAGAGCCCGCCACCGGAGCCGCTCGTTGAGCCCCCCGTGATCGTCAGGCCCGAGATCGTCGCCGTGACGAACTCGTCCACCTGGAACACCCGGCTCGCCTTGTTGCCGTTGATCGTCACCGGTCCCGCGCCCGGGCTCTCATCGATCGTGATCGATTCCGAGGTGTTGCTGCTGCTCAGCTCGAGCGGTCCATCGGACAGCGTGATCGTCGCCGGCGCGCTGCCGAGCTGGATGTCGATCGTGCTCTGGCCCGCGGTCAGATCCGCCCAGCCGACGGCCCACCGCAAGGTTCCGATGCTGCCGTCATCGGCTGTGCTGGTGACGGTCAACGGTGACGTGGGGGGGACCACCGGCCCGTTCTGAGTCTGGAAGGCGCCGATGTCGGGCTGTGGCGAGTCGAGCGGTTGGCCCCTCTGGTCGGTGGTGACGCCGCTGACGGCCGTGCCGGCGCCGATGGCGGGGCTGAAGGGGAAGAGGGCCATGGTCTGGGTCGGCCCACCATTGTTGCCCAGCGGGGCCAGCCCCAGGCCACCCGGGCTCGTCAGCATGATGTTGCCCTGCGTGCCGGCCAGGATGCCGCCCGAGCCGCCGTCGCCGATCAGGTTGTACGAGCCAGTGACGTTGCCGGCCTGCTTACCGCTGATGTCGTCAGCCATGCGGAAGTTTGTGTTGCCGGCGACGATCGTGTCCGTCAACGACGTCTGCGAGGAGGCCGACGAGCCCGTATTATACAGGCCACCACCTCCGAGCGCGCCATAGTTGCCGCTGATGGTGCAGCCGATGACCGTTGC
Source organism: Isosphaerales bacterium (assembly GCA_044450785.1). Taxonomy (GTDB): domain Bacteria; phylum Planctomycetota; class Planctomycetia; order Isosphaerales; family Isosphaeraceae; genus JBIOJM01. The sequence continues at coordinate 38,819 of JBIOJM010000005.1, read as the reverse complement.
CGTGCCGACGTTCCACAGGCCGCCGCCGTAGCCGGTGGCTCGGTTGCCGCTGATGGTGCAGTTGGTGAGCGTCGCCGTGCCCGCGATTTCCAGCCCTGCACCGTATTGCGCATGGTTGCCGCTGATGGTGCAGTTGGTCAGCATGAGCGTCGCGTTGTTGTAGGAGTTGCTCACGCCGCCGTCGAACCCGGTATTGCCGCTGATCGTGCAGTCGGTGAGAGTTGCCTTGTTCCGGTTGTCCAGGCCGCCATTCCCATTCGAGGCGTAGTTGCCGCTGATGGTGCATCCTGTGAGCGTCGCCGTGCCTTTGTTCTGCAAGCCGCCGGCGCCTAAGGTGGTGCCGTTTGAGGCGCGGTTGCCGCTGATGATGCATCCTGTGAGCGTCGCCGTCCCCGTGTTCTGCAAGCCGCCACCGCCGCCCGCGGAGGAGCTGTTGCTACTGACCGTGCAGTTTGTGAGTGTCGCCGTCCCCTTGTTGTACAGCCCGGAGTAGTTGCCAATGATCGTGCAGCCGGTGAGGGTCATCGTGCCGTCGTTGTACAGCCCGCCACCGCTGTAACCAATACCGGGATCGCCATCCTCGATCGTCAGGCCCGAGAGCGACGCCGTGACCGTCGGGTCGATCTGAAACACGCGCTGCCTGCGATTCCCGTTGATCGCCACCGGTCCCTGTCCCGTGCCATCATTGATCGTGATCGATTCCGAGGTGTTGCTCAGCTCGAGCTGCCCTTGCGACAGCGTGATCGTCGCCGGCGCGGTGCCCAGTTGGATTTCGATCGTGCTCGGGCTCGTGTCCGAATTCGCCTGAGTGACGGCCCAACGCAGCGTCCCCGTGCTGCCGTCGTCGGCCGTGCTGGTGACGGTGAAGCTGGAGAGCAGCCGGCGATCCTCCAGCGCCAGGAACACCGGCCTCAACCGGTGCCGATCCCGCTTCCGAACCCAGCGGGCACACCCGGCAACCGACCCCGGCCCCAGTGCCCTCTCGTGCCGTCGTTCACCCTTCCTTCCATAACCCATGCTGCACTTCTCCGCTCTTTGTTGCGCCCTTTCAGGGCTTTGTCGATGGGTGCGGTACTCGGTTCCCAGGGCGTTGCCCTGGGCTTTCTTGTTGCGGCCCCTTCGGGGCGGGGGAACGAATGCGTGACTTCAAAGCTCATGAATCATATTAGTATGACCTTTCATACACTTGTGGTGGATTGGTTCCTGTCGGTCGCCTGAAGGAGCCTCGCCCTCCGAGAATCACGCGAGGCGAATCAGGAATCCTGCGTACCCTCCCGCGCCCGAGCCGGTCGGACTTGACGCACGCCACAATGGTCGTCGCCGCCGCAACCGCGACAGCCGCCGCGATCGGACCCGCCAGCCGATCGTGATGAACCGCGGTCAGCTCATCCAACCAGCCGGACGACTCTCGCGGAGGCCGCCGTTCCGAGTCTCTCTCGGCCACCAGATCCTCGGTCGCCACGTCGATGACACCGGGAGATGCCGACATCCGCGGTTCGGAGTCGTCACCAGGCCGTACCGTCGTCGGAGCGAGCTGAGCCTTCGACCCGGTTGCGGGTGGCGTGCCCTGGTGCCGGGAATCGGAGCCGGTGGACGATCGCTCTCGAATCGGAGCGCCGGGGGTCGTGCGGCTCGGAGCGGTAACGGCTCGATCGGCGGCCTCCTGAGAAACGCCTCCCTGCTCGAGCACGTGGATCCGGACCTGCCGCCATGCCTTTTCCAGCCCCATGGCCATGCCCGCCCACGGCGGTAGCATCGATCCTTCCAGGGCGGTCTCTTCGGCGGCCTTCTCGACTGGCGATCCGGCATTCCCGGCCGCGCCGCCCTCTGTGCTGCTCCCGGACAGCCGAATCGCCTGTCCCAGCGTGGCCGGGCCCGCGCCGGGCTGGAAGTTAGCGATGAGGGCGACTCCTCCCCCCCCACTCGACCCGACCTCGAACTCCCCCCCGATAACCGACACGGTGAACAAGGGAGCGACCAGGTCGAGCGCCGAGCCGTTCAGGTTCAGAAGCTGTGCGACCTGCTGAAACACGCCGGCGGTTGCGGAAGCCAGCACGGAGCCCGTCGACTGTTCCGTTCCGGTAGCCAACCCCTCGCCGGTCAAGGACCCGCTCACGGATGCCCCTTGATCCAGGTTGAACGCCAGGAGCGATGCCGTCTCGCGCCCCGCCGTGCTGGCGTAGAAGCTGAGCACGCCGTCGGTGACCCCCGCGAAGCTGAGCGAAGTCGGGCTCGGAGCCTCCGCGCTGGTGACGGTCTGGCTCAGGCTCAAGGCCGCCGGGCCGCCAGTAAAGAGCGCGAACCGGCCGTCGCCGTTGTCGCCGACGACCAGGTCGGTGAAGCCGTTGCCGCTAAAGTCGCCCGCGAAGCCGGCGACGGGCCGCAGTCCTCCCGCGCCGATCGTCTGGGTCACGCCCCCCTGGCCGATCAGCGAGATGGTATTCGACCCGGCGTTCAGGGTCGCGATCGACTGCCCCGAGCCCGTGAAGTTCCCCAGGAAGAGCCCGCTCGGGGCCTGGCCGACCGGGTAGGTCACGGGTGCCGTGTCGTTGAAGAAACCGTTGCCGACGCCGGGGAAGATCTCGACGTTGTTGGCTTGCTGGTTGGCGACGGCGAGGTCGACCTGTCCACTGCCCAGCAGGCTCCCCACCGCCACGGCCACCGGCCCGGCATCGGTCTTGATCCGAGGGCCGGCGATCATCGTCCAGCTCGACCCCGTGCCCTGTCCGAGCAAGACCGAGACGTCGTTCGACCCTGAATTGGCGACCACCAGGTCTGGGATGCCGTCTCCGTTGAGATCGGCCACGTAGAGGCCGATCGGATTGGTACCCGTGAAGAAGCCATGCCCTCCGTTCGCCGCTGGGCCAAATTGCCCGTTGCCGAGCCCGGGATAGACCAGGACGTTATTGCTGCCGCTGTTGGCGACGATCAAATCAGGGATGCCGTCGCCGTTCATGTCGGCCAGCTTGACGGCGCCGGGAGACAGCAGGCCGGATGACCGATCGCCCAGTACGGCCGAGTTGCCCCCGCCATAGTCGACGACCACGCGATCCAGGCTCTGGTCGGCGTAGATGACATCCTTGGACCCGTCTCCCGTGAGGTCGGCCACGGCCAGCGCGACGGACTGGTCGGCGTTGCGATAGGGGAGGAAGGTGCCGTTCCCTTGATTCAAGAGCACCAGGACATCGCCATAGGCGTTACCAATGAGCAAGTCGGGGTTGCCGTCGCCATTCACGTCGGCGATCGTCAGGCCGGTGGGGTCAGGGCCGGCGTCGTACGTGACCGGGGGCAGAAAGCCCCCCTTGCCGTCGCCGAGATAAATGCTCACGCCCTGGCCGTCGAGCACCGCCAGATCGAGGCTGCCGTCGTGATTGAAGTCAGCCGAGCGGACGACGCTCGCCGTGATCGCGCTCAGCAAGACTGTGGGATTGCCGAAGTGCCCACCCCCGAGGCCCTGGAGCAAGTCGAGCGTGTTGCTGCCCGGGTTGGTGGTGATCAGGCTGATCGGGCTCCCCGGCGCGAGCGATCCACTCGCGACGCTCTTTGTAGCTTCCTGGCTGGTGATCTGAATCGAGCCGGAGCTGGTGTCGAACCCGGAAAGGCTGATTCCCGCGCGATAGGACACCGGTGGCGCGAAGCGGCCGTCGCCACGGTTGAGCAGGACGCTCACCTGGCCGGAATACGCGTTGGTGACCACCAGGTCCGGCGAGCCGTCCCCCGTCGTATCAACCGCCTGCAAGTCGGAGACGCCCCGGCCGACGGGGATGGTCACCGGCGGGCCGAAGGGGTTGTTGAAGCCGGTCCAGAAGCTGCCGCGGCCGCTGTTCAGGAAGACGGACAACGTCCCGTCGCCGGCGTTGCGGACCACCAGGTCCTTCCAGCCGTCGTGATTGAGATCGGCGGCGACGATTTGTGCCGGGAGCTGGCCCGTCGTCAATGAGCCGGCGCGGACAAAGCCGCCGTTTCGGTAGGCATAGAGCGAGACGGCATCGTCCTGGGCGTCGACGCTGGCCAGCAACGGGCCTTCCAGCGTGTTTGGGACCCAGGCGATATCGCGCGAGGGGAAGCCGGGATTGATCGTCACGGGAGGAAAGAAGCCGCCGGGCGCCTGGGGGTTCCCCTGTCGGTAGAGGATGTTGCCGCTTCCATCCACCAAGAGCACATCGCGGCTACCGTCGCCGCTGATATCGACCACCAGGGGCGTGTCTTGTGGATTCGTGACAACCTCTCCGGGCGATGAGAACTTACCGTCACCGTTGTTGAGCAGCGTCGTGATCGTGCCGCTGTAGAGGTCAGGTAGGATCAGGTCGGGCCGGCCATCGCCATTGAGGTCGCCGCTGTAGAGTGAGTTGTCAAGGTCCGGCGGCGAAGGCACGGTCTCCGCGGGTTGAAAGGTGCCGTCGCCGTTGCCCCGCAGGAGCACAATCCCTGCGCCCGACGGGTCCAGCGAGGCCAGGTCGAGCTTGCCGTCCCCGTAGAAGTTCCCCGCCACCAGGCTGCCGGACGCGGGCACCGGGTCGGTGATCGGCGGACCAAAGGTCCCGTCGCCGTTGCCCAGGTAGACGGAGATGGAGCTCGAAACGCCGCCATCGTTCAGCGTGGCCAGGTCGAGCTTGCCGTCCCCGTTGAAGTCGCCGGCAACCAGATGATCGCCGACATTCGCCCCGGTAAGCTCAGCGGACGGGGAAGGCAAGAAGCCGCCATTCCCATCACCCAAATACACATAAATGACGCCATATCCGCCAAAGCTTTCTTCGATCGCCAGGTCGAGCCGGCCGTCCTCGTTGAAGTCGCCGACTACAAGAGAATTGTAGGCCGAAACTGGCCCTTGCAACACATTATTAGTATTGAAAGGCCCGGCATGGAAGGTTCCGTCACCATTGCCAAGAAGCACGACAGGGCTTCCGTTTCCTCCAATTTCGGCAAGGTCGGGCCGGCCATCTCCGTTGAAGTCCCCAACCGCCATTTGAAAACGACGTACGCCCGAGATATCAACCGATACAATGGGCAGCGGGATGGTAGAGAATTTGGTCTGGAATGTTCCGTCCCCATTCCCCAGAAGCACGACCAGGTCGTCGCTTGAGGAATCAATATAGAAGGCGATGGCCAGGTCCAGCCGGCCGTCCCCATTGAAATCCGCGACGACCGGCGTCCCGAATGCCATCACCTTACCCAGCGAGATCACCTGTCCGATGCGGAATCCTCCTTCACCATCGCCCAGCAGAATGGTGATGCTCCCCAGGGGAACGCTCGGCACGGCCATGTCGACCCGTCCATCGCCGTTGAAATCACCCAGAGCCACCGAGCTGGGGAGCGTATCCGTCGGCCCTGCTGAGCCCGAGGCCTGAAACGTGCCATCTCCGTTGCCCAGGAGGACCCCCAAACTATTGGGCTGGTCGACGGCCTCGATCAGGTCGAGCTTGCCGTCGCCGTTGAAATCACCCGTGAGCACACCGAGGACTCGCGGGGAGCTGGCAATCTGCCCGATGCTCCGGGGAGTTTGGAAGGTGCCGTCGCCGTTGCCAGCGAGGAGCCAGATGAAGGCGTCGCCGCCGTAGATCGTGTAGCCGCTGCCGCCCCAGAGGATGAGGTCAAGCTCGCCGTCGCCGTTGGAATCGCCGGCATAAATGGTTGTGCCAGAGAACTTGACAGGGTAATCCGTGGGGCCCTGGAAGCTGCCGTCGCCGTTGCCCAGGAAGACCTCGATGTTGGCGTCATCGGAAGAAGACGCGGCCAGGTCGAGCTTGCCATCGCGGTTGAAATCCCCCGCGACCAGGGAGGCGATATCAAGGTCTGCGCCGGTCACCACCGGCAGCCGATATGGCCCGACGCCAAATGTCCCGTCGCCGTGGCCGAGCAAGACATCGATCGTCCCCTCGAGATTGGCGACAGCGAGGTCGAGCTTGCCATCGTTGTTGAAATCCCCAGCCACCATCGGCCCCGGGTCGTTGAAGCCGCTGAACTGGTACACCTGCGGGGGCTGAAACGTGCCGTCGCCGTTACCCAGCAGAACGTCGATCCTGGCTCCGATGCTCCAATCCAGCGCCAGGTCCAGCTTGCCGTCGCCATTGAAATCACCGGCGACGAGTGAGTTCCCATAGTCCATCTGGAGCTCGGCGGCCACGTACGTCGTCCCGGTCTGGAACGTTCCATCGCCATTGCCCAGGAGCAGCAACACCGTGTTGTTGCTGATGTCGGCAATGGCCAGGTCGAGCTTGCCGTCCCCGTTGAAATCCCCCGCCACCATGGGTCCGTAGGTGTCGCCCGCGGGCAAACCGAGGCCCGCCAGGGGACTGCGGAAGGTCCCGTCGCCGACTCCCAGATGAACGCCGTCGAACATGGCGATGTCGGGAATGCCGTCGCCGTTGAAGTCGCCGATCACCATCGGAAGTTTGGTGCTCTGAAATGCGGTCGAAGTTGGCGTGAATGCGGCTTTCAGTACGGAGTCGCCCGCTCCCCCGGAGATCTCCACCATGAGGAAATAGGTCCCTGCCGGCAGGTGCTGGTCGATCTGGTCGCCGAGCGTCCCCGTCCCCTGGCCATCGCTCTCGTCCAGCACGTTGCCTCGAGAATCGAGCAGCAAGAGCGAGGTCGCGAGCGCGCCCGCCGGGACCTGGGCCAGTAGACGGCCGTCCGCGGCCATGTCGACCTGATACCGATCCGCGTGGCCAGGGTTGACGCCCGTGCTCGAGAGCGACGGCGCAGATTCGATGGTCACGCTGGCCGGAAGGCCGTCGGTGCCGAACGCGTAGGCGTCGACAGCCACGCTGCGAACGCTCAGGAACGAGCCCAGCACATCGAGCCCGCCGGTCGCCCCGGCCCACTGGCCGGCCAGCGCGACCAGCGCGCTGCCGGCGAAGCCCGGCTGGGTCGAGCCGTCGATCAGCGTGGGTGTCGTGACCTGGGGCAGCGGCGAGGCCAGCGCGATCGTCTGGACCCCGGTGCCCGGCAGTGCGAACGCGATCGTGTTGCTGCCGCCCGCGGCGTTGGAGTCGAGGATCGCCTGCCGCAACGAGCCCGGCCCGCTATCGGCGACGCTCGCGACGACGAAGGTCCCGTCGGTGATGTTGAGCGCCGATTCGATGCGCGCGGCCCCCGCCGACGCCGCGGTCACGCTCAGCGTCGTGTTGCCGTGGAAGCCCGGGGGCGGCGTGAAGACCAGGTCGGCGACCACCGCCTCGATCACGGTGAGTGTGCCCTGAAGTTGCAGAGTCCCCGTCCCGCTGTCGGACCCAGTCAACCCCGGGACAGTCGGAAGATTCAGCGTTCCGACGGGCACCGAGAGCGTCAGGTTCCACGTCGGGTCCAGGGGTCCTGCGCCCGGATCCTGGAAGGCGAATCCTTCGCTCGCGAAGACCAGCGGCTGACCGGGAGTCACGCGGAAGCCCGTGGCGGGGGCCAGGATGGTGCCGGTGCGCAGGCCCGAGACCTCCGAAGTGTTGCCGAGCGAGTCCGTGGCCGTGGCCGTCACAATCGGCAGGTCATCCGGCGTGGTGAACGGGACCAGGAACGTGGCCTGACCATGGCTGTCGGTCGTCACATTGAGCGAGCCAAGGTAGTCCTGGGCCTCGCCGGATCCGTCGGCGGCGTAGCCCGCGCTGGCGAAGAAGTCGAGGTGGTAGACGGCATCGGGCAGGCCGGCGCGCAGCCGGCCTCCGAGGCCTCCGCCAGCGGTCGCGATGATGACGGGCGGGTCGGGGAGCCCGTTCGGGCCGTCACCGCTTTCGTCGATCGCGGGGCCGGCATTGCCGGAGATCGTGTTGGCGCCAATCGTATTGCCGGTGGAATCATTACCGATGACGGCGACCCCCGGACCGCCGTTGTCGGTGATCGCGTTGCCGGCCACGCGGTTGCCAACCACCCCGCCCGACCCCGTGTAGCTCCACCCCAGGATGTCCTCGACGGGTGCCGACGGCCCGGATGTCGATGCAGCCTGCACACTTGCCGTGAAGCCCACATCGGCGGTGGGGCCGCCGACCGTGCCCGGGATATCGACCGAGTAGACCTGCGTGGCCGCGGCGCCGGTGGCCGTGTCGGTGATCGTGACCGAGAGGCCTTTTCCGTCGTAACTTAAGCTGGCCTGGAACACGTCGCCGCTGTGCAGGTCGATCCCGGTCCCGGCCAGACTGATGATCCCGAAGGCGAGCGGAGTGGCTCCGTCGGCGAAGAGGCCGGTGGTACTCGAACCCTCGTTGTATGTTGAGTCGGTGTCGAAGGCAACGGTGACGCTCTGACCGATTCCCTCATAGCCCAGGTAGCCCGGGCCTTGGCGCTGGATGGTGAAAGAGAATTCTCCGGTGACGGAACTCGCGAGCTGAAAGGTGAACTGCGTGTTGAACCCGGTCACGTCGACCGGCTTAGACGTGAAGACGCTTGCCCTCGAGGCGGCGAGTTGAAGCCGGCTGCCCTGGATCGTCGCCGCGCCGTTCAAGGTCAAGTCACCGGCCGTGCCGCCGAAGCCCTGGCTCGCCTCGATCGAAGCACCGCTCAAGAGCACGCCGGTTGCGGTGTTGCCGCCGATCGCGTTCGCTCCTCCCGGGGAATTGGAGCCGATATCGTTATCGTGGGCGCCGTTCAAGACCTCCACGCCGTAAAGGTTGCCCCCGGCCAGGAGATCGCCGGCATTGAGGCCGAGCTGGTTGCCGTAGATCGCGTTGTGCGATGCGGTCGGTCCTTCGATCAGGATCGCGGCCCCGGAGGCGAAGCCGTCGATCGCCAGGCCGCGGACGGTCGAGCCGGAGCCGGTCATGGTCAGGCCATTGCCCGCGGATGTCCGGCTCCCGTTGATCTCGATGAGCGGAGCGCCCTCATAACCCGGCTGGGACGTGCCGTCGATCAAGACCGAGCCGGTGATCGGCGGCAAGGCCGAGCTTGGCTCGATCGCGTGGACTCCGGCGCCGGGGATCGCGAAGTCGATGACGTCGCCGCTTCCCTTCACGGCATTGGCGCTCAGGATCGCCTGCCGCAACGATCCGGGCCCGCTGTTATCGGTATTCGTCACCAGGAACGCCGTCAGCAGGGTCCGGTCTTCCATGACTTCCAGCCGGGGCCTGAGGCGGAAGAGCATGCCGGAGAACGCCCAGTCATCGCGGCGGCGGCGATGTGGTCGCGAAGGAGCCAGGGATTTCGGCTTGGCGTTTCGCACGGGTTAGATCGCTCGGTCAAAGACTCGCGAGTGGTTCGTCGTGAACGGTCATCGGTTGTCGTGGTCGGGTGCCGGGTTCCTTGTTTTTCGAGACGCGGATCGGACCTGAGCGCGGTGGATCGGCCGGAGCGCGGGGTCGCTCAGGATCTCGTTGCGGCGGGCCGGGTCGGGGATCTGCCGGAGGGTCTTGTCGAGCAATTCGATCGCGCGGGCGCGATAGCCGCGGTAGAGTCTGACGGCTCGCTCCCCTTCGCGGCCGACCTCGCGGGCGGCGTATTCGACGGCCTGGGCGTAGATCCGGGCCGCGTTGAACTCGGCCTGGGCCTGATCGTTGAGACCCTCGTTGGATGCGGACGAGCCGCGAGCCAGCCGGACCGCGGCCTCGGCGTCGGCCACGGCGTTGCGCCAGTCGCCCAAGCGGACCCTCGCCAGTCCACGGCCGGCGTGGGCGTCGCTCTGGTCCTTGTCCAGCTTCAACGAAGCCTCGAACTCATCCAGGGCCAGGCGAGGCGCATCGGCGAAGTGATAGGCCCAGCCGCGCCGGTTCAGCAGGCGGGACCGTGTTCCTGAGTCGAGATCGGACCGTAGATCGAGTGCTCGCGTGTAGTCGGCGATGGCCCCGGAGTAATTCTGCCTCGCGACCCGGGCCAGGCCGCGGATCTCCAGGATCTCGATGGTCGGCTTCTCCCTGGCGAGGTAGGCGTCGCATGAGCTGAGTACGTCGTCGAATCGCTTCAAGGCCACCAGCGTGGAGATCCGCAGTTGGTGAGCCCCGGTGTGTTCCGGCACGAGCCCGAGGGCGTCGCCGCACGCGCTCAAGGCTTCTTCAAACTGGGCCCCACCGAAATAGATCCGGGCCCGCTCGACCATGTCGCCAGCCCGTTGCGATGCATTTTCGGGCTCGAGCCGGATCGCTTCTTCGAGGTCGTGAAGCGCGGCGGCACGTCGTGCCGACGACGCATCGCGTCGATCGGCATAGAGCAGGGCCCTGGTGCGATGGAGCGCGACCCGGTTCGCGGGATCAGCCGCCCGTTTTATGGCCTGTCCAAACGCCTGGAATGCCTCGTCGAGCCGCCCTTGACGCTGGTAAAGCTGGCCCAGGGTGGCATACGCCTGGTAGAGCTCCGGCTTGAGCTCGACGGCGGCCGCGAGGTCCGCGCGCGACTCCGCGAACCGGCCGGCCTGAAGATACATACCGCCCCGGTTCACCAGGAGGACGTACCGGAAGTCGTCCGTTGAGAGACGGCCCAGGGCGCTGCCGTAATCGGCAAGGGCAGCGTCGAACGCGGCCGCGGCCTGCCGCCGGAGCGAGGCCGCCTCCTCGGGCCTGTCGGGATCAACCTGGGCGAGCGACTGGTTTCCCTCATCGCCCTGAACGCGTGCTCGCAGCAGGTAAAGCTCGACCAGTTCCGGATGGCGGCGCAGACAGGCGCTCAAGTTGTCGCGAGCCTCGCGCAGCCGCTTCGGCTGGGCATTGTATTCGCAGATGGCCAGCAGGAGCTGGGCAGCAATCTGTTCGGGGTCAAGCCTGATGGACCGTTCGAGAGAACTGATGGCCTCGCTCCACTCGTGCTTCGCAAGCTGCTCACGACCGATCAGGAAATGGTCCAGGGCCGTAACGACGGGCCGCCGGCCGGCCAGCGCTTCCTCGCGCTTCTGGCCCGCGATGTCACCGGCCATTGCCAGGCAATCGGCGCGGCGGAGATGGTACGCCGCGGTCGGTTCGGGGCGTAGTTGGGCCGCTCGATCCAGGATCTTCAGTCCGGTGGCGCGTTCCGTCGTCTGCGAGAGCATCAAGAGCAGGTCGTAGCAGCCGTCGGTGACTCGCATCTTCTCGCTGGCCGAGAGGATCCCGGGAAGCGTACCGGAGATGATCCAGTCTCCGTCGGCCGCTTGAGGTTCCTGCGCGTAGACCGCCAGCGCCTTCCGGGTCGTGTTGCGAAGCCGCGCGCGGCGGTTCGAGGGATCGAGCTCGAATTCCACCGCGTCGAGCTGTGCCTGGGCGCGCAGTTGGAGGAAGGTCTGGAATTGCCGCCGATCCGCCAGGTCGGTCTTCTGCTTCTCCTCGCGATGTTGCAAATCATCGAAGGAAGCTCTGACCTGGGCTGCTAATCCCTCGAGGCGGCCCTCGTCCTCATTCGTCAAGCCGCCGAGGAATCTCGACAGGTCGACCTGGAGCCGTGAAAGATCGTCCGGCGAATTCGCCTCTCTAGCCCGACCGATCAACCCGTTCCCTTCACTCGTGAGCCTGACCGTGCGCTGGCTGCGCTCGCCGTCGGCGATTCGCCGGTTGTGCTCATAGGCCGCTGCGCCCAGCGTGAGGACCGGGAAGCCTGCAATGGCCACGCCCAGCAGAGCGGCGCGCGCCGGCCGACGGCGGACCCACTTGATTCCCCGCTCGAGAGGCGGTGTCCGGCGCGCGCGGATCGTCTCCCCGTTCCGGTAGCGCTCGAGGTCCTCCACCAAGGATAGTGCCCCAGGGTATCGCTTCGACGGCTCCTTGTTGAGGCATTTCAGGCAAATGGTCTCGAGATCCCGGGCGACCTTGGGGACGAGTCGGGACGGAGGTACGACTTCGTCGTCGATGACCTGGCGGACCGTATCGATCGGGGTCTCCCCCTTGAACGGAGGACGCCCGGTCAACATCTCATAGAGGATCGCCCCCAGGGCGTAGACGTCCGCGGCCGGTCCGACATCTTTGGTGTGTCCCCGCGCCTGTTCGGGGGCCATGTAGCTGGGAGAGCCCATGATCGCACCGCTCTCGGTCTGCCGGCTGTCCGACTCCATCCGCTTGGCCAGGCCGAAGTCGGTGACCTTGGGAATGCCGTCGACGGTATAGAGTACGTTGGACGGCTTGAGGTCGCGGTGAATGATCCCGGCGGCATGAGCCGCCCCGACGGCCCGAGCGAGTAGTGCGATCAGCTCGGCGGCGTGCCGGCCCGGCTGGGGCGTCCCGGCCAGACGGTCATCGAGAGATCCTCCTTCGAGCAACTCCAGCGAGAAGAAGGGAAGCCCGTCGACCTCGCCGATGTCGTGGATCTGGACGATGTTGGGATGGCGGAGCTCGGCAACGGCCTCGGCCTCGATCCGAAACCGGGAGAAATGGTCGGCGCGGGCCTGGCTCCCTCCGCGAATCATCTTGACGGCGACCAGACGGTTCAATCCGGTCTGCCGGGCCAGGAAGACCACGCCCATGCCACCTTCACCGAGCTTGCTCACGAGCTCATAGCCCGGAATCGTGGGCCAAGCGTGCGGGGTGTTCGAGCCTGGCTCGACCGGGAACACACTCCGTTGGGGACCACTCTGGGTGACGGTCCTCTCCGCATCCCTTGGCGCGAGATCCTCCTTCACGTCGTCCGTAGCCGGCAGCCTTTGTTCTGGGTTGTAATCGCCGGTCGCCCCTTCCTCGGAACGACCGGCCGCCGCTCCATCGGTGTCTTGAACAGACGTGGGCCGGCCGAAGTCGGTCGTACCGCCCGGATCCGCCTGTGACGAGCTGTCGGCATCGTGGCTACGGGATTCGCTCGCCTGTTGAGCGGCCTGACCGTTCCGGTCGCTGGCACGTCCGGCAGTCAGCTTTTCGAGCTGGTCCTGGCACAGCTTGCAAATCTCCAGGTGAGCCACGATCGGGGCTTCATGCTCCCGCTCGAGCACTTCGTCCAGGAGGCGATGGAGCGAGTTCAGGTCTGGACACAGGTCTGGGCTCATGGCTGCGTTTCCAAAGAACCGCCGTGATCATGCGGGCCGACGAGATCTGTATGTTCGGTGAGGAATACTCGGTTGACGGGCAGAACCTAACACTCATTTTCCCGAATCCGCCCGATTTCAACGAAGCGAGAACGATCTGCGCTCTCTATGAACAGGAACCGTACTACCCAAAAACCGAACGCGCGGCCTGAGAATTCTTCGGCGCTGAACACGGAGCAGGACGACGTCCAGAGGGGCTTTTTTCGTCACAAGGTGATCGTCGAGAGAGTGTTAGGCACATTCTCACCTTGCCAGGGCGCTGAGTTCCACCTCACCTTGCCAGGGCGCTGAGTTCCACAGAATCACGTCAGCCAGGCAGCGCCGCCGGCTCGCTTCCGCGCAGATACAAAGGTGCTGTCCAGCTTCGAAGCACTGATTCATCCGCGGAGAAACCGATCAACCATGTTATTGGTCCAATCAACACGCTGTCAATCAAATAGTCGAATGACACGCGAGCGAGCCCCGCGCCGTGCTTTTCCCAATGCCGGGCCGACGGGAAGCCCGTCAGCCCGGCAATCCAGTTGCCGACATCTCACGGCCTCACGATCGTGCCGTCGAGGCGGCGGTCGGTCCCGCGATTCCGCCCCGGTTCGTTTGTGAGCACCTTCACAACGACGAGGTGCTCGCCCGCGGGCTGGGTGAGGATCGTCTTCACGTCGGTGATCTTGAGGGCCGGCCGACCGCGGCGGGCGGCCTCCTGCGCACGGGCGGCCGCTTCAGGCAGGGCCAGAGAGGCCGTGGCGAGGCCCGCGAGTCCCAGTACATTCCGCCGCGTCGGTTCGGATCGTTTCATGCTCGGTTCACTCCCTGCTGCGTTCTCGTACGTTTCTGCAACCAACGGCATGATCGGATTTCCGAAGTCGATCTGGTAGAGTCGACCGGAGAATCTGGGGAACTCGGCGCCGCTCGCCCCTTGAGGAGCTAATCTCGAGGGCACGGTGACAGGGCCCACCAGGTCGCGGAGTACGTCGAACGGTGGTTCAAAGGCCTCCGCCCCGTACTCGCGGGTCGTGAAGAAGTTAAACAGATAAATACCGTCGGCACTCTCGTTCCGGAGATGCCGGGCCGACCGGCGGTATTGCTCGGGGGTGAGATACAGTTCTTTCTTGCCCCCGGCCGTGCACTCGATCCCGCCGTAGACCGGGACTTCCCGGATCGCGTCCTTCCACGGGCGGATCGGCAGATCGTCGCGATTGAAGAGGAATTCGGAGACGGTCACGAAATCAACCCAGCCGTTCTTCGCCCAGGCCGCGGGGTCGCAGCCGATCGCCCGGCTCGTCGCGAGGGTCGGGGGCGTTCTCCCGTAGTTCGACGGCACTCGCACGCCCAGCACCAGGCGACGGCCATGCTTGCTTCCGACCTCGTCCAGCATGCCCCGAACGCGCACCACGAGGGCGTTGATCGTCGCGACGCGTTCCTCCGTGGTCCCGCCCTTGAAGAACGTGGGAAAGCGGTTGAAGTCGAGTTCGACGCCGTCACAGTCGTACCGACGCACCGCCTCCTCGATCAGACGGAACACATGCTCCCGCACCTCGCTCTTGCCGAAGTCCAATGCCCCTCTGCCCAGACGACAATCAGCGTGGTCGGCCCAGAACCGGGTGCGGAGGAAGTCATTGCCGTGGTCGTCGTTCATGCGGAATGTCAGGAGCGCTTCCCTGCCGCGCCGGCGGGTGTCGGCCAGCATCACGGCGTAGGGGTCGATCCCGGCGTCGAAGAACTGCCGGAGGTTTTCGAATCGCCGCGTCTCTGATGCCGGCCATCGGGCCCGTTCCTCGGACGTCGAGTGCGTGCCGCGTATCGTGCCGACCTTCGTCGGGTAGTACATGACCTGGGCGTTCACGCACACCAGGATCGTATCGACCTGACTTCCGTCGTAGGCCACTTCCTCGATGAGGCGAGAGAGGTCCTCGCGCGTGATCGCCACGGGGCCCTTGCTCCCCGCCTTCGTGAACATGCACGAATCGCCGTCGAAGTTATACAGCACACGCCTTGACCGCGCGGGCCGCTCGTCCGCGGAAGCGGTCGTCCCGATGAACAGAGTGATCAGCACGCCCAGCGCGATCGGCGGAGTGACTTTCATGAGAGACCTCGGGGTGGCACGCGATGATTTCGGGGGTTCGGAGACCGCGACCCGCGACGTGTTCTCGGCCAAGCGTCCCGGGAATGGCAGTATTATGAAGCGATTGTGGCCACTAATGAAGACCGTGTCGGCACACTCACCGGGAGGTTGACCTGATGGGATGCGCCTCGGACCGCGCACGACCGACAGTTGGTTCTACGGGGACACCTACCAGAACTGGGGCCTGGTCGAGACCAGGTCCGCGATCGCCGACGCCCCCCGTGAGCTCTCGTTCTACGTCACCGAGAGCACGATGCAGGAGCGCCCCGCCACACCGCCTTTAATCCGACAGTGATTGCCGTCTTGTGGGCGGCCGAATCGGTCAGCGCGGCGGCCATCCCTTCAGCCAGGCGATTGGCCAGGACCGGTCGGTTTTTCGAGAAAGCCGTCGTTGTACTTGCCCGCTGTGACGTTCCCAGCCGCGCCGTTGAAGTGGACGAAGAGGGTCCCGGGTTTTGCTCGTTCCTGCATCCTCACCATGCGCCATTTCATCAATTAACCTCCTTCAAGTTGTCCGCTGCACTGCGCGAGGACCTGGGCGGCAACCTGGTTGGGGTTGTAACCGCCCGGGAGCCGCACCAGCGGCGTGTCGTGGCGGTCGCAGAGCGGCTTCACGTCGCCGAACGCATGGCTCGACCAGCGGATCGCCAGCAAGACCAAGGCGACGTCCGGGCGTGCAATCAGTGGCTCGAACGCTGCGACCGCTTGATGTTCCTTCGTCTCGATCCAGATCAACTCCTTGAGCCCGAAAGCATTCTCCAGGGATTCCTGGGCCAAAGGGCGGCGGCTTCCCCCGATCAAAACGACGCTCCTTCCACCCAGCAAACGAGCAACCGTTTTCACCTCGGCGGTCGGCTCGTGGGAGACCGATGACTCCGCGGTCGATGAACCGGACGCCAGGAAGTGGTCGTGCTGGGATCGTCTCCCGGTCGGACCGTGTCGCTCTTCCAGCTTCTCGAGACGGGTCAGGAGCTCGGTCCATCGCGTGGGATCGGCCGCGTCGTCGACCCGCATGAACCGTTTGATGTAAACACGATGCCGGGCAGCGGTCGTCTTCAGCCAATCAAAGACCTGCCCCTGATCGGTATCGTCCGCTGCCCCGACTCTCCGGATCCCCGCCCGCAGCGCCGACTGGGCTTCGGCAATCACGGGCAGCACATGTTCCAGGACCTTGGCGTTCTCCCCAATTTCCCGGACCAGCAACAGCGCCAGGGCAACCACTTCGAAGCACCCGCCGAGATCGTCGAGCAACGAAAGATCGGCTGGTCGCGCTGCATCCGAGGCATTCAGCCAGTAGAAGTCATCCGTCAGCCGATCGGCCAACTCGGCGATCTCCGGCTCCGGCGGGCGGTCCTCGACCTGGGGATCATATCCCTGTCGAAGCCGGCGCTGGCATTCCGCAGCCCAGCGAGCCGCCTCGGCCTTCCTCCGACAGGATGCCTCGATCTGGGCGATCTGCCAATCCGCCATCTCACCCTCTGATTGCAAAAGGCTCGACCTATTGGCACAAGCCGGCAAGGCCGCGGATGGCGGCCTGTGCGACGGGCGCCGGGCAGGACCAGACCAGGAAGAAAAGGGCCTGGCGCGCCCAGCGCTGGGCGGGCTCGGTCCGGAGGAAGCCGGTGCCCTTGCGCGCCGTCAGAAAAGCCTGGGTCGAGCGGAGGACCAGGGCGTTGGCCTGCGTGCGGATCTCGGTGGGGGAGACGGCGTCCGCTTCGCCTCGGGCCTGGGCCATGAGCTGGCCCCACAGCAGCTTCCAGTTTTCGCAGAGGACTTCCAGCGGCTCGGCCAGCTCGCTGCGCTCCGGGGCCATCTCGACGAGCGCGGCCAGGGCCGCCCGCGCCTGCCCCAGCGCCAGCGCCGAGGTTTCCAGGCCGGCCGTACCGACCGCGCCGGGCTGCGACATGATATCGAGAGCGGGGCCGGCCAGCAGGTCCGAATCATCCACCTGGACGGCCTCGAGCACGACCTGGGAAGTGCAGGAAGCCTGGAGCGCGGCCAGGGGAAACGGCGGGCTCACGACCACGCCCCGTCGATCCGCCGGCAGGGCGATCAACATCTGCCGGCCATCGTCGAGGGCAGCGCCGGTGACGAAAAGGTCAGCTCGACAGGCGGCCGTGACCCAGGGGATCGTCCCATCAAGTTGATAACCCCCCCGCGCGAGCTCGACCACCGTGATCGCTCGAGGGCCCAGTCGCCGGGACGTGGTGAGATGCGAGATCCCGACGGTCGTGAAGGCACAACCTGCTCCGATGGCATGAAGCCATCGAGCCGCTGCCGCGTTCGCCGGCGCGGCCATCAGCCGGCGGACGGCCGCATCGTGCTGGGAAAGGATGAAGACCGCGGTCAGGCTCCCCCCCGCGAGTCGCGCATAGCGCTCGACCAGCAAGGGCCGGGGGCACGATTCGCCTCCGAACTCTTTCGGAAGCGACCATCGCGTCGCGCCGCCGCGCTCGAGCAGGCTCCAGAGTCCCTTTGGCCATTCATCGCCGTCATCCGCGCGGGCGTCTTCATCGGCAAGTTGTGCCGTGAGGCGGGCGATCCGCTCCAGCTCGGGCTCAGGCTCGGTCCAGTCGAGGTTATCCAGGAGACAACGACTCATGGACGCCCTTTACCTCGACAACGATGCCCGCGCCGACCGGGCGGCTCGGGCCTTCAGTCGCCTCGACTAGGCGAGGTCGGCCTCGCACAGGACTTCAAAACCCATGTCGCGCAGGGTCACACTGGCCTGCTCGACGTTGTCGATGTGCATGGCCACGGCCGCGCGATTCCGAGGATGTACGAGCAGGGAATAGGCATAGTGGATGCTGATCTCGGCTTGCAGGAGCGCCACGCACAGGTCCGCAAGCGACTGCGGGCCCAGGGGAAGCTCGACCACCAGCAGCTCGTTCTCGGCGAACGCAAATTTATTGAGGACGAGGATTTCCCGGCCTTGCTCCGAATGGCTCAAGATCAAGCGCAAGATCGAACAATCGGCCGAGTCGGAGATCGTCAATCCGACGATTTTGACCCGGGTCCCCTGAAACGACCGATAGACCTCCAGCAACTGGCCCACCCGGTTTTCCAGGAAGACCGAGTACTGAGTTACCGTCGGCCAGCTTCGTCCGTGGAGCGTTTCGAGCTCAACCTCGCTGCCGCCATCATCCTCACCAAATTCCATGAGGGCCCTCGCGGTGCTCGTTCAAGCCGTGCGCGCAAAGACGTTCTCCCATCACAAGTTTAATTATTCCAATGGACTCCGGTCAATGGCCATTGAGCCGGCAGGCCCGCCGCGGGGCACGGACGGCACAACTCGGTTCAGCGAAGGCGCAGGACGTTGAGGTCCTCCGACTGCACCCGTTCCAGTCGTGTCTCCAGGATGGTGGGCGACAACGGTGCGGCGACCACGCGGCCGGTGAGCTCGATCGGCCTGCGCTCGAGCAACCATTCGACCATCTCGGCCACGACCGAAGGATCGACTTCCTTGCCTTCGGCGAATGCCTCGTTGAACTGCGGCAGCCAGCGCCTGCCTTCGCCGGTGTCGATCAGCCCGCGCATCAGCCCGGTGGGAACGAGCCCAGGGTTGACCGCGTAAATGGCGACCCCGTCGGTGGCAAGCTCGCGGGAGAGCGATTCGACCAGCCGGACCACTGCGGCCTGGGCACAGCCATAAGCCGAGGCGAACGGGAGCGGATGATGATGGCCCGGTCCGACCAGGACGGAGATCGAAGCGTGAGGTGAATTCCGCAGATAGGGTAGGCTGGCCCGGATGACATGGTGGGCTCCGCGGATCGCGGTCTCGACGTCGGCCCACCAGAGGTCGGGGTCGACGACCGCCATGGGCCCGATGGCGCGGAGCTGACCGGCCGCACAGACGAGGGCATCCAGGCCGCCGGCGGCGGCCTGGAACTTCGCCACGGCCACCTCCAACCGCGCCCGGTCGAGGACGTCGCAGGGATAACTCCAGGCACGGCCCCCCGATCCCTGAATGAACGCGGCAGCGGCTTCGACTTCGCTCGCGTTCCGGGCGACGAGCCCGACGGCTGACCCGTGGCCCGCGAGCCGTTCGGCGATCGCTCGACCCAAACCGCGACTGCCCCCGGTGATCAAGACTCGCGTCGCGGTCGGTTGCATCGTGAAAGCCTCGGCAGGGATTGAGTCCGTTCGAGCGGGTGGTGTGGGTGCCTTCACCGATCAGGAAAACATCCGGCCTCTTCGTTCTAATAGCCGGCCAGAGCAATGGTCGTTGCGGAGCATCCGATGCCGATCAGAAACTGGCGGAATTCCGCATTGAATTGCTCCTCACAGCGAAGGACGAGGTATTCCACGTCCTGGATGACTTTGAGCACGGTCCGTCCTTTATCCATGGGCTGGGGCGACATCCGCGGGCGGTCGCAGTTGTGTATACAATCGTGACGACGTTGGAAGATGGTCATGAACCGCTCTTGGAGCCGCTCGGTTGCTTCCTTGCGTGCCTCGTCCTTGTCCCCAGGCGTCATCGCCATGTAAACCCTATGGGGAATCCCGAATAACCGTGTCTTTGCGTCAGGTCGACTCATCCAAGTGTCGAGCAAGCCACTGAAAAACTTCTGGTCCCTGCGGAAGAACTTGTTAAAGAGAGTCCGAATCGTCGAGAGGCCGAGGACGTTTTCGCGCTCCATCTTCTTGAAAATGCTGAAGGGCCGTGGCCGGCACGATAGGCTCCGGGCGGTACAGTCTGGCAAGACCCGCCGGTCACTCCGCGTATCGGAGCTGCTCCTCGTTATAGAGGATGACCTTCTCTTCTTCGTCGTACCATACGTTTCGATCCTTGGGGAACACGACGTTCCAGAGGTCGACGATCTCTTCCGGCGCCAGTCCATGTCGAATGTGGCTCACGATCTCGCCCACCACCGGCGAAGGCGGCGAAGGTCCTCGCGGGAACAGCTCGTCGTAGATCTCCACGAGTTCGTCTGCACTGGCCTTCTCCACAGCCTTGGCAAGCCTCTCTGTGGCCTCGGCCTCTGAAAGTGCCGGCATTTTTGTATCCTCCGCTTTGGGTGTTCTCAACGGATCATTCTTCAGGTGATTCTAACCCCACACGGTCCGGGTGCCAATGCAGGCATCCGCTCGTCGGCTTACGCCAGCCGCGGGCCGTCCATCGGGATCCGCTTCGGAATCGGCGCGTCAGAGAACACGACGACTTTCCGGACTCTCGCACCTCTGGCCTTCGTGGAATTGAGGACAAAATGCCTGCTTCCATTGATGCCTGTTCGAGGCACCAGCGGATGCCGCCGCCGTGGGCTGACCCGCGCGTCAGAAGCCCCATCTTCGCCGGCACATTCATGGCTCTGAGCAGAGCTCCGCAGTCAGCAATCCCTTGATCGCACTCTCGGCTGGTTATGCGCGCAACAAGTTGCGGAAAGCATTCCACTCAGGGAGCAGTGCAAGAGTCGGGTCAGGGTTAGCCTGGATCCAATCCCGAACCCGAATCCGGAGCTGGCTCGGGTGCACCCTGTGCGATGCTCTGTGCCGCGCTGATGCGCTGGGCCTCGAAGGTCGAGCCTCCGCTCACCACGGGATTGCCCTGGCAGATCGCCCCAAGCACAACGGCGTCGAGATCGCGGCCCTCGGCAAGCAGGCGAGCTACAGGCATCGACGCTCCCCCTCAAGCCTCACTTCCTGTTCTGAGGGGATAATGTCGGTTAGAAATGCCGAGTGGGTTGTGATCAGGAATTGACAGTCCGGCCCCAGTCGCGGCAGTCCAGCGTAGAGTGCCTGTTGAACGGCGGCGTGAAGGTGTAGCTCCAGTTCATCGATCAGCACGATCGAGCGAGTGATATTGAGGCGGATGAAGTCGCAGAGCAACGAGAAAATCGTCTGTTCACCCGAGGACATCTCGGCAAGGTCGTACAGTCTCCCCTCATCGACCAGACGGACCTCCGAATGATCGGCCGGCTCGACCACTCGGTGCGTCTGTTTCCAGTTGCTCGCCTGCGAGTCGTACCATTCCTGATAGAGCTCATGCGTGATTCTCACTTCTTCCGGGTCGAGCCCGATGGCGAGCTCGACGAACGTCCGACCGAGACTTCCCACCCGTTCCGGCAGGAACCCGTGCCAGCGAAACTCGGTCGGATGGCGAGTGCGTCGTGTCGCGAGCGAGAGCGTAAGAGCAATAGCCTGCAGAGCCGTCGTCTTGCCCGAGCTGTTGTCCCCGATCAGACAGGTGACTCGCCGCGGGCTGGTCCCCACATCGGTAACGAGCGAAAGATCGAGGTGCCTCAACCCCTTGAAGTTCTCGATGTGAACGTGGTTCAACTTCATGATCGCTCACTCAGCTCGATCGGGTTGGCTGAAAGGATGCGCGGATTCTCGCTCGTGGCGACGGGTTTTCGGGACGACGGTGGCGCTACGCCTGAGGCAGTGCCCTTCGACTCAGACCCGAGTCAACTGGCCCCGAGCCTTTCCTGCCCGAGAGGACAATGCGTCGAGCGTAGGTGACAAGCACCCGACGGTCTGACACAGCCCAATCCGTGATGTTGATCTCAAGTGTGTCCCCATGGCTAACGGTCTTGATCAGAGTCCAGACAAGCCAGCCAAAGCCAGAGGCGTTATGGAAATCAGAGGTAGGCTGGACGGAATTCGCACTGGACGGTCCCAACCCTTGGCTGAGACGAACCTGCCGGGTTATTCTCACGCCGAAGTCTCGGCAATCAATTTCCAGCGATTCGAAGATGTTTTCACTCTTGGCCGCTGGAGGTACACTATACCTCCCGATCAGTCCGTTCGACACCGTGCGGCGGCTGGTCGAGAGGGCGAGTAACTGGACCGTCCATGTCAAGCCGTTCGACGGATTTCGAGTTGATCGTGGGCGTGGTCGCGGCACGCGATGACGCGATCAAGCGTTACCTCGTGCAGGTCTTCTCGCCGGCGGGCGTCGGCTCCGCCGAGATCGCGCTCGACCCCACCGACCCCTCATTCGCCAATCCCGTGTCGGCTGCCTCGGGTGAAGGGCCTAACTTGGATGGCCGCAAGGCGGCTGGTGAGCTTCTCTTCGAACGACTCTTTCTGGAGAAAGAGGTCAAGAAACTCTGGGACCAGTCCATCGGCCAGCTTCGGGCCGGTGGATTCGACCTGCTACGCGTCCGTCTCTGGATCGCGGACCCCGCCCTGGCAAGCCTGCCGTGGGAATTACTCACATGGGAAGGCAGTTACCTGGCCACACGCCCGGACATCACCGTGAGCCGGTACCTGCCGGGTCCAGAGCCCGCCTATTTGGAGCCCGTCGAGAGAGTCCACGTTCTCGTCGTCGTGTCCCGACCGTCCAAAGGGAACTTGCCGGAGATCCCTGATGAGGTTTCATCGCGATTCAAGACGATGTTCGAGGAACTGAAGCCGGCAGTCGAGTGGACCTTGGTGGAGAACCCAGACCTGTCCCGGCTGCAGACCGAGATCAGTCAAGGTTGTCACATCTTGCATTATCTCGGCCACGGAGAGCCGAACCATCTCATTCTGACCAAACCTGACGGTTCTCCGATGCGGGTTCACGTGTCGAGCTTGTCTCAACTCGTCGCCGGCCGGCGGTCGCTCAGGTTGATCCTCTTGAACGCCTGCGGGAGTTCCCAGTCGTCGCCGGCCGACTTGTTCAGCGGCGTCGGTCCCGGGCTCATCCACCTCGGAGTTCCCGCGGTCGTCGCGATGCAGTACGGCCATGCCGAGCTCGAGCCCTCCATCACGTTCAACAAGACCCTGTATCAGAAGCTGTGTCTTGGTAAGGCGGTCGACCTGGCGGTCAACGAAGCGCGCCAGACGATTTCCGCCGAACGGCTCGAAGAGCGCAACTGGAGCACGCCTGTACTCTACCTTGGCACCCGAGGAGGCCACGTGCTGGACGTGGCGAAGAAACAAGGAGATTCCATCGACCAGTGGGCGAAACTGACTCAGGCAGCCGGAGAGGCCGCCTACGCGCGGCAGGCGCTCGAGGAGATCAAGAGCGAATTGAGAGACCTCGCGAAGCGCGTCCAAACCTTGGATTCGCTCGTGGGGATAATGGACCGCATCCAGCAACTTCGAACTCAGGCGACACCTCTCTTCCGACACGAAGGGCCCGAGGGGCGAGCGATTTCGGACGAGGGGTATGACTTGGTGGTTGCCCTCGGCCCGACCATGTTCGATGATCATCTGGAACGCCTGGCCAGATCCATCCAGGATTTCCCACAACTCGCGCTGACGCCTTGGCAGAACCTGCAACAAGAAGCCGAGACGCTCCGGAAAGCCTGCCAAATCGCGGCGATGAAGAGAATACCCGCGTCGCTCTCCCGGTTTCGCCTTGCCCTCGATCGTCTCGAACTCGCAGCGCGGGAAGCCCACGCCCGTTCCATACGAGACGTCACCCTCTCCCTGACCGAGGCCCTTGGCCGGTTCGGGAGAGCCGAACCTTGACCGAAAGGAGGCGATCCTTGGCACTGACCGACTGGAATCAAACCGCCCCTACCGAGTATTTGAATATCGAAGTGCATCTCAGGCGAGACACACGCGGGAATCTTGTGGGGGAGATCAACCTGCCCCTCGGCGAGAATTTCCGACGTGTTCTGCCCGAGCCACCATACGGTGAACTTGTGGAGGTCGGGCGTGCCGCATTCCATTTCGGAGAACCCGCCGTCCAGATGTACGGACGAAGGTTGTTCGAATGGTTGTTCGGCGAGGGCCTGCGCGAGGGCTTCCAGAAAGTGAGGATGATGGTCGCCGACTCGTCTCGCTCGCGCTGGCGGCTGCACATTCGCCTGGGCCAAGGCTTGCCGGAGCAACTCCATGCCTTGCGTTGGGAGTCGATGCACTACACGAAGGACGAGTGGTGGCTGGGACTAGAGACAGCCTTCGCACGCACAAGCGCTGCTTCGGGGTTCGGCAGTTCTTTGCTGACCGACAGGCCCTTTCGGTTGATGGCGGCCGCCACGACCGCGACGAATCAGGTCGAACAACCGGCCCTCCACCTGAACAGCTTGCTTTCGACGTTCAACAAAACGATCTTTCGGCCGCTCGGCCAACTCATTACACAGCGGTTTGCCTATCCCCCGCTGACATTTCGGCAGTTGACTGAGTTCTTCGAAGGGTCAAAAGACGACGGCTGCCATTTCGCGGTCATTTGCGGCCGGGTCGGAGCTGAGAACGGCCGACCCTTCTTCTGGTTCGACACCGAGGCTGGCGAGAGCACCCCGGTCGATTGGAACGACGTGGTCGATGTGATCGACAAACCTCGGGCACCGGCACTGATTCTGATCCTGGCACAACCGTCGGGCACGAGCTGGGACCCAACCCGTCTCCCTTTGAGGCTGGCTCCCGACTGCATCAAACGCGGTACTCGGGGGGTGCTGGAGGTCGTCGGGCCGATGTCGGACGAGGACTTCCGCACGTTCGGCGAGGCATTCTTCACTCGTTTCCTCCAGACCGGGGCGGTGGACGATGCCGTCGCCGCCGGCCGAAGAGAGCTGTTCACGGCGAACCCTCATGGGTGGGAGTGGACGTACCCGGTCCTCACACTCCACTCTTCGGATGACGCCCAGCAGTTCTATTTGCTACCCGAGTCGCTGGAGAGCATGTTGGGGTCCATCAAGTCCCGTGCTCGTTAGAGAGAGATAGAGAGAGTACTCTGATGCCAAACGACGATCGCGAAGCCGCACAGAAAAAGATACGGAGCATTCTGGCTCTGGTTTCCATGTTAGCGCTGCGATTGAACCAATGGACGATCTTCATGACGAAGCTCCGAGCCGTCGGGAGGCAAATTGATGAGATCGTCAAGTATGTGTCGAAGACTATCACATATCCAACTCAAGATAGAGGAAAAGCAAAGCTCAGCGACGACGCCTGGCATGCTTTGAAATTGATGCTGGATCAGCTCGATGAGAGCCCATTGGATGATCTCCGAGTGCCGATCAAGTCCGCGAGCACCGTGATCACTCAGAAGTGTCCAGTCCCGCGTGATATGGGAGATCTTGAACCCCGGTTGATTGTGGCCGACCTGGAAGAATGGCTGCGGACCGCCCGTGTCGCTGCGGAAACTGATGAAAGCGCGAGCAACCTCCAGGACACTTGTGAGGACATCCAGAAGAAGATCCTCAGACACACGCTGAGTTGCCTGCAGCAGGTCCAGCATGAAAGCCAGAGCCTGACGACTCTCGTCAAGGATCTCGAGTCTTGCCTTTAGAACCTGACGCGAGCACCCAACTCCATTTGAGGACTCGTATGATGCCCGACTCAAACACGTCTCGCCTCGTTTTTAACGGAATCGATGCCGCCACCGGCGACTACCTCCTGCCCCCCTTGGGCGCCGACGTGATCTCGAAGATCGCCCGCAATGAGCCACTCGATGAGCGGCACCTGCAAGAGCTTCGCTATCGCTATCAGAGGAGTAGCAAGGTCACTCTTGGACCGGTGGCCGGCGTTGATCCGACCAAGCTTGACCAATCCGGGTGGGCCGTGATCTTCGCGCACAACACGCCTCTTCCGGTGCGTGACGCCCTCAAACCGCTCCTTGAGCACCGAAAAACCCAAGCAGGAAAATACTATCGGGAATACGCGGGGCCGAATGGCTACCGCCCCAACGAGAGCAAGCTTGACTTTCTCGCACGCCACGGCGCAGGCCCCGGGCCCGCCGATCCTGGAAAGGTTCCTTACTACTTGATGATCGTCGGCGACCCTGAGTCGATCCCATTCCGATTCCAGTATCAGCTCGATGTGCAGTATGCGGTCGGCCGGATCGCCTTCGACACGGTCGAGGAGTACGCGAATTATGCCCGCAGCGTGGTCGATGCCGAGACTCGACCGGTCGCTCTGTCCCGTACGGCTGTCTTCTTCGGGACCCAGAACAACGGCGACGACGCCACCAACCTGAGCGCCACGGAGCTCGTCGATCCCCTGGCGTCTCAGATCGGCTCCAAGCTGAAACCGGATACCCCTCCCTGGAAGATCCGGAAGCTCTTGGGAGCGCAGGCCACCAAGTCCGCGCTCGCATCGGTTCTGGGCGGTACCGAGACGCCTGCGTTTCTGTTCACGGCGACTCACGGAGTGGGGTTCCCCGCCGACGATTCACGGCAGATCGGGCACCAGGGCGCACTCCTCTGCCAGGACTGGCCGGGACCATCGGAGAAAAAACCCATTTCGCAAGACTATTACTTTTCTCGGGACGACCTCGGCAAGGAGACGAACCCATTTGGGCTCGTCGCGTTCTTCTTCGCATGCTACGGCGCCGGAACACCACGTCTGGACGACTTCGCCCACGCGGCTTTCAAAGACACCCGCACGACAATCGCGCCCCACGCATTCCTTGCCGGCCTGCCCAGGCGGCTGCTCGGACACCCCAAAGGCGGGGCGCTGGCGGTGGTTGGACATGTCGAGCGGGCATGGGGTTATTCCTTCAATTGGGATAAGGCGGGCCGTCAGCTTCAGTCCTTCGAGTCCACCCTCAAACAACTGATGGACGGCCACCCGCTCGGCTCGGCGATGGAGTTCTTCAATGAACGGTACGCCGAGCTATCCTCCCACCTGGCCGACGAGCTTGAAGAGATCAAGTTCGGAAAGACGCCCAACGACTTTGCACTCGCCGGGCTCTGGACGGCGAATAATGACGCCCGCAGCTATGTGATCATTGGCGATCCAGCCGTCCGAGTCGCGGTGCCGGCCGCCGGCCAGCCACCACAGCCCAGGCCCCAAGAAGAACTCTCAAGGGCAGATCCTGGCTCGGAACGGGTCCGTCTGGGCTGAGGCGATGTCGGTAGGACGACTTCCATCGCGGGCATCCCCGCGTAACCGGCGGCCGTCACTGGGGCGAGCCCTTCTCGTTTAGCTCGATCGTCCGGGCGATCCGGAACCCGAACTGGTTGTACTGCAGATCGGGCGACGTCGTCATATAGTAGTGTGAGCTGAGCTCCTGGGGCAGGGCTTTGAATCCCCCTCCCGAGGTGAACACATGATTGCTCTCATCGGGAACGTCGCCGTTCCATTCCGACACGTTCCCGTACATATCAAATAATCCGAAATCGTTGGGCATCAACCGGCCGACCGGTTCGAGCCGGGGCTCTGCGCCCTTTTGAGTGAGCCAAACGTAGTGGTGCAGGAGCTCGTCGTTGTTGTCGTTGCCGTAATATCTCCGGGTCATGGTCCCCGCGCGGCAGGCGAACTGCCACTCGGCGCGCGTGGGCAGCCGGTATCCCGTCCTGGTCAGATCCGGGCTGACCTCCGAGTAGGCAAGCCGCTCGTTGCCGCGGGCGTAGCACGACTGTGACTCGGCCATCATCTCGCGTTTGTTCAGCCACTCGCAGTAGTCGATCGCCCTGGGCCAGGTGACAACGCCGATCGGACAGGTCGGCCCCGGCGAGTTTTCCTTGTTGTACCAGTGCGCCGGGTCGAACCGGAGCATCTGTTCGATCGTGGTCTCCTTGGCGGCGATCGCAAAGACGCGTTTGATCCGGGGATCGTGCCGCGCGTCGATGATGACCATGGTGTGCCCGTCGCTGGTCAGGAACCAGCGACCGGGCGCGGACTTTCGGGTCGAGACCGCGGCCGAATCCGCGGCGCTCACCGACAAGTCGGCGCCGAACTTCCCGAGAAGCCATTCCGCGGCCCCGTGGACGCCCGCGTCGTCATGGCCGAGAAACCGCTCCCGGATCAGCGACACGACGAAGCGAGACTCGGGCGCCGACGCCTCGAGCGCGCCGTGCTGACCGATTGCAAAGAGGAGGCCGCGGATGCGAGATGGGTCGTCATCCACCTTGAGCCGGGCGATCAGGGTCGCCAGAGGCAGTCCGTACCTGGCCCCGTGGTAGATGACGAACGTGCGCGCGCGGGGGTCGGGCTCATTCCGGAAGATCTCCCATACGCCCCCTCCCTCGCCGAGCCTGAGCAAGCAGATCGCCGCCAGGGCGCGGCGGGCGGTCGCTTCATCGTCGCTGACCAGCGGCCCGGCAGCCGGCGGCGCGGCCGTGGCCCGAAGCTTGGGCACGATACTCGACCGGTGCTTCTCGAGCAGTGGATAGATCTTGATGAACTGATGGTCGTCGGCCTCGAGTGCAAGCTCGCACACGACAGAGGGATCGTCGCGCACCAGGTCGATCAAGAGGTTCGTCGCTGTCTGAAGCCGCCGATCGCCCCGGCGGACGAACCGCTCCTTCAGCTTCCCGATCAGCACACCCTGAATCGGCCGGACTGCGTCGAGCACAGTCGCGTATGCCGCCGGGTTTGCGTCGAGCATCGTCACCAGCTCTTCGGCGACCGGCCCGGCGATCTCGTCCCATGCCGAAGGCCCGTGCCCGGTTTGCGGCCCATCAGGAGGGTCGTACAGGCACAGCGCCAGGGCCGCTTGCAAGCGATCGCGGGCCGGGCGACGCGAGTCGCGCGCGATCTCCCAGAGGCCGGGGGTGATCGCTCTGCGGTGGGCAAAGAGCGCCTCCCGGATCGTGAACGAGGTGAGCGGGTCCTCGGCGAGCATCCGGCCGAATAGGTAGTCGACCTGGCCCGGATCGTCGCGGACCAGCGCAAGGCTGCAACGCAGCCTCGACCGCGGGTCAGTCTGCCCCTCAGCCGCCTCCCGCCTGAGTATCGGAACGGCCCAGGGGCGGAACGGCTCGATGTCCTGCGTGATGTGCAAGACCTGCCCGATGTCGGCGCTTTTGAGCCGCGCGACCAGCGATCGGGCCTTGAGCCCCGCAAACCCCCACGCACCGGCGAGACCCACGATCGCTGCCAGCACTCCGACAAGAAAGGCGCCCCGAACGTGACGTGCAGTGGCGGCCCGCATCATCGCCCGCACCTCGGCCGACCATCGCCCTCGGTCGGTCAGCAGCCGAAGGGCGGCCCATTCCAGCGCCGAGGGCAGGAACTTGCCCTTGCGCCGCTCGGACCAGACCGAGGCAAATTCCTGGAGCCCGCGCTCTGCCCGGCCGCGCAGCGACTTTTGCTGGTCCTGAAACAACCATGCGCGCAGGTCGGGGATGAGATAATCGTGCGCGAGCTGGTAATACTGCGGCCCATCTTGCGGCGCGGGAACGTCACATTCTTCGGCCCCGAAGAGCGGGTCGGCTGGGGTGACCAGCCGGAGCTCGTGGTCGAGGATCCACATCAGCTCCTGGAATTCACGAGGTTGGGCCGAGTAGCCGGACGCGTCCAAAAGCGCCTGCCGCGACGAGACGTGCCCCTTGATCAAGACCCCGCCCTCGGGCAGGAGCCGCCTCAGCACCGCCTGGGCGGCACGGCGATGCAGGCGATTCTGCGGCGGCGCCTGGGGAGACGAGAATGCCTCGTCGAGGATCGTGGCGCCAATCGTCCGGGCCCCGCCCAGCTCGGCCAGGGTCGCGGGAGTCCACGGCTTGGATCGCAGCAGTTGCGCCAGCAGAACAAGGCGGACGCAAACGACCCGGCCGTCTTGCGACAGGGCCGAGACGGCCCGATCGACAAAATCGCGATGCTCAGGCAAAAGCGCGGCGGGATCGGCCGGCAACCGGCCGTGCACCCGCCCGAGCGAGGTCAGGACCTTCCGCGAGTGTTCGAGGTCGAAGAGGTCGACGGCGGCCGCGTTCCAGCCGTCCAGCAGGCGGACCTCGAGACCCCGGAAGAACCGCGTGAGGTCCATCCAGAAGTCGTCGCGCACCAGAAGCAGGGCCTGAGTGCGCTCGCCGTCGCACTGCCGCAGCGCGTCTTCGAGCGCGTGCCGGCCGCCGGCCCGTTGCCCGAAGAGCCATTGCTCGAACTGGTCCAGCACGATCAGGACCTTCTGCGGCCCCGAGGGGTTTCGACCCTGCCGCAGCTCCCTGAGAATCCCGGCCGCATCTTGGTGCGCCGCAAGAGCCGGAAACCGGCTGCGCAAGCCGCGCAGCAGCCGCTGCTCGGTCCCCTCGATCGTCGACTCGACGTAGACGCAGCAAACCGACTCGGCCAGCCGCGGGATCAACCCGGCGCGGACCAGTGAAGACTTGCCGCTGCCGGTCGGCCCGTAGATGACGCCGACCGGGAAGGCCTCGGCGTCGCCGCCCCCTTCGATACGGCGCTTCCAGAAGCCGATGCACTCCGGCAGGCCGTCGCGTCCGCAGGGCCCCGGGACCAGTTCGAGGAAGGTGTCGGAGTCGGCATCCTCGTAGGGACGAAGCCCCCGCGAGACGAGCGTTCGCCCCGGCGAGCAGTCGCGGGCCGCCGCGACGCCCACCGTGTCGGCCTGCGCCAGCCAGTGCCTCAAGTCCGCCGCAAGCGTCGCCGCCGACTCGTAGCGGTCGTCAATGCGCTTCGCCATCGCCTTCTGGCAGATTCGCGCGAGCTCCGCCGGGATCGTGGCGTCGACCGCACCAAGAAGCGGCGGCGCGTGCTCCAGGATCTGCGCCAGCGTCTCCTGGAGAGTCGCGCAGCGGAACGGGTGGCTGCCGGTCAGGGCCTCGTAGAGGATCACACCCAGGCTGAAGATATCCGAGCGTCCGTCGACGCGGTGGCCTTCACCGCGCGCCTGCTCGGGGCTCGCGTACGCCGGGGTGCCGTAGAATCCGCGGTCCGCTTCCAGGTCTTGCTCGCGTCGCGCCAGGCCGAAGTCGGCAACGTACAGGTGGCCGGCCCGGTCGAGCAGGATGTTCGCCGGCTTCACGTCACGATGGATCACCGAAAGGGAGTGCGCGAAATTCAGGGCCTCCGCGGCCGTCGCGATCCAGCCGGCCACGATCCTCGGTGCCGGCCGATCGTCGCGCAGCCGCCGATCCAGGCTGCATCCGTCGACGTACTTCGAGACGATGTAGCATCGGCCGTCTTCCATCCGCCCGATGTCATAGACCGGGACGATCGCTCCATGATCGAGACCGGCCAGAATCCGCGCCTCGTAGACGAAATCCTCGAACTCCTTGGGATCGGCGATCCGGGAGGAATACGGAATCTTGATGGCGACCCGCCGGTTCAGCTCGCTGTCGTAGGCCAGAAAGACCTCACCGAAGGTGCCTTTCCCGAGCCGCCGCTCGGTTCGATAACGGCCGATGGTCGTGGACTCGCCCGAGCCGACGACCTTTGGTGCAAAGGCGCTGGGTCGGGTGCTGCCGAGATCGGTGGTCTCGCCGAGCCCGAGGCCAGACGAGTCGCTCGACTCTGGAGCCGCCTCCTCCGGGATGCGCCGGGTCGGGCGGTCGTCGTAGAGCGCCTCGGTCGCTTCCAGAGGAGGCAAGACCTCACGACCGTCCGGATCGGCCGTCTCGATGCGCTTCGTGGCCAGATCGTCCCGCTCACCGTTGCTGTCGGCGACCGTCGCCGGAACGCTGGCAGCCGGCGCGCCCGAGCCGGCTGTTCCGCCGCGGTTTGACTGGCCGTCGGACAGCGCGTCGGTCGTGTCCAGGTCGATCGGCCGGCTTCGGTCCATCCCGTCCCCCCATCGTGCACCTCGAGCATCGCCCCTGCCAGCGAGCCGGGAAACTCCGCACAGGCCTGCCGCTCCCACTCGGGCTCCATGCCGTCGATGGTTTGCAGCATGCATCATACCCCGGGCCCGATTGCGCTAACAAGCGCTCGACCCGGGGTCGGAGGGCGCAAGGTGCCAAACGCTGCCGTTCTATTCGGTTGGCACCGGCCCGTCATGACCCGGTGCGGGCGCCCGGCCGGTCGCGCGCGAGCTCCAGGAAAAAAGACCCCAGGTCCAGTTTCTCCTCGAACGCCGCGGCGCCCGAGCCCTCGTAGGCCTCGATCCGCGGCACGGTCCAGCGGGTGGGTTCCTCGTCCCGCCCCGTCCCGGCCGCCAGCGCATATTCATGATGTCGGGCGACGACTCGGATCGCCGCCTCGGTGAATTGCCCGAACGGCCAAGCAAATACCGCGGGCCGCAACTCGAGCGTGGTCTCGAACCACTTTTCACAGCGGGAAAGGTCCTCTTCCATGTCCGGAACCGTTCGTCCCACAAACGGTCGATGGTCCCATCCATGGCATCCGAGCGCCACGCCCTCGCCGGCCAGCTTGCGGATCTCGGGCGCGTCGAGCAGACGCCCGCGCACCCTCCCCGGGCTTGCCCAGTCGTTTTCACCCCCGACCCTGCCGGGACAGACGAGGATCGTCGGTCGGATTCCCCGCGCACGCAAGGTGGGCCAGGCGAGCTGGAAGCTCGCGAATCCGTCGTCGAAGGTGATGGCGACCCGCTTCCTGGTTGAATCCGCCAGAGTGTCCAGTAGCGGCGCGGCCTCGTAGCCCTCTTTGGCGCACCAGTCGAGGTGGCGAAGGATCGTGTCCGGATGGACCTGGAGCTGGCTGTCCACCACGTCCACGGCGACCGAATGGTAGACCAGGATCGCGGCCATCGAGCCCCCCCGCTTGCGAGCCACCCTCGATCGTCGTGAGGCCCCTGGCCCTCGCGCGCCGCGGGCACCTCCGGGTTGTTCGTCAGTCTGCGCTCTGCAAATGCCTGAGGATCGACCCGACCGACTCCCGAAAGAAGCGGCCGTCCAGCCACGACTTGTCGAGCGCCGCCAGGTACTCATGGGCCCCCACGACCCGGTCCATCGCCAGCAGCTCCGGGATTTCCGAGGGGTCGGTGAAATA
The DNA here is from genome assembly GCA_044450785.1 of Isosphaerales bacterium. Lineage (GTDB taxonomy): Bacteria > Planctomycetota > Planctomycetia > Isosphaerales > Isosphaeraceae > JBIOJM01. The sequence continues at coordinate 6,309 of JBIOJM010000005.1, read as the reverse complement.
GAGCGGGTAGCCGGCGGTGAGGTACTCAACGACGGCCGGGTGCCGGTTGACGATGATCGGCGTGTTGCGGGCGATGCACTCGACCACGACGTTGTTGGCCGAGGCGTCGAACAGCTCGATGGCCACGACGTTCTCGGCCAGGAGACAGTCGTAGCGATAGGCGGTCACCCGGCCATGGTCTCTCACGCCGTCCGGTTGGACCTCGGCCCGACCGCCGACCTCCCTCCAGTAGTGGACCACCCTCCAGTCGTAGCCCAGCCCACGCTGGTCGCTCGCCAGCAGCCTCAGCTTCGCGTGGTCGCGCAGCTTTGGCACCTGGTACAGCAGCCGCGTGTTCTTCAAGTACCAGCCGACCTGGATCAGTTGCTTGTCGCGGTTCCTCTCATAGCGCTGTGGGGACCAGCGGATCTCGGGTATCTCGGTCGGGAGCTTGACCGCGAATGCGGCGACGTCGAGGGTGTCGGCCAGATACGAGGCCAGGTATTCGGACAGAGCGATGACGCCGACCAGGTGGGGGCGGCTCTGCTTCCAGGCGTCGCCCTGAAAGACCGCAGGGAGGCTGTGTGCCCTGTACATGAACGAGGGCATGTTGGGCGGGTGGTGGACGATCCCGACCCACGGCTCGCGATGGGCCCGCGCGCTGGCGGGGTAGACAAAGGTCTGCTCGATGAAGTCATCCAGGAGAATGCCCCGTTCCTCGGCGAGCGGCTGGAGCGAGGCGATGGCATACGGCCAGCCGCTGCGGTGCTGGCCCAGACCGATCACCTGGTTGAGCGTCCTGACGAACCGGGCCCCACGCGGCCGCGGCCGCGAGCCGTCGCGCCGGCCGCCAGACGGCGATGCGACGGACTCTCCCGCCAGCGAGGCGGCCCGACGCGAGCCCGAGACCCTGGCATTGTCCCACAGAGCGCTGACGTGACCGATGTGCTGGACCAGGCTGGGAGTCGGAAAGTAGATCGGCAGGTCGTTGCGGTAGGCGAATCGCCCGACCAAAAAGTCGATGCCCGTCAGCCCGCTCGGCCCATTCCGGCGGTGACCGACGACTTCGGGGTCGGTGAGGAAGCGCCGCGCCACTTCGGCCGGGAAGATAAACGCGAGGGCGCCCCAGACCCACTGCATCGGCAGCGCGTACCACCCTGGGCCGGCCTGGGTGTAGGGCCGCGCGCAGTACAGCGAGACAATCCCCGGGCGATCGCCGGGCCAAAGCACTCGCTCCAGTTGCGCGCGCAGCCCCGGGTGCTGCATGAGCAGGGCGTCGTCTTGCAAGATCATGTAGGCGTCAGCGCCGGGCTGGCGGAGCGTCAGCTCGGCCAGGGCGAGGTAGTAGTTTGGCCAGGCGCCGATCGCGGTCTCGCGGACCGACTTCGCCACGGCGCCGAACCGCGCCGGCAGGTTCGTGGCAAAGTCGACGAACAACCGCGGGTCGGTCCAGCCGGCTCGCAAAAGGGCGGCCAGGCAGAATTCCAGCGTCGGGAGCCGGCGCGGGGCGGTGGTGATCCCCACCGCCCATTCCGTCACCGCCGGCCCGGATCGCGCCAAAGGCGGCGGGATCGTCAGATCGAGGGCCGTCAACGCCAAGGGCGACTCGGCAAGCGGAGTGCCCGCAGCCTCGACCTCGTCGGGGTATCCCAGTGGCAGGCAGCTCTCGGCCCACTCACGCAACTCGAAGGCCCTGAGCCGGGCATCGTCGCGGGCTGCGCCAGACTCGAGGATGTCATCGGTGATCCGCACCACCAGCGAGGCAATGACGTAATTGATGTCCTCAGGCGTGGGAGCGAACGAGTCGATGCACGCCTCGCAGACGTCGCGGCCAACTTGGCAGCGACCTCGCGCGGCCGGGCCGATCAACAGCGAGAGCAGCTCGCAACGCGCGCGATCTTCCTCGCCCTCTGCGCCGGTGGCGGTGCGATACGGGCATGCTTCGACGGTCTTCATCCTCGTCCCGCTCACCTCTCCGTTTCGGGGGCGACCATCGCCCGCTCGCCGACGATCGCCGATGCGGGCACTGACATCACTGCCCGGAGATGGCCCCGGAACCGGCCCGGGACCGAGGGCGGCGGCGACGGGACGTGACCGCGGTCCGATCGATCTTTCTTCAGGATCCAGGCGGCCCCGTCGAACTCCCAGAGGGAGTATCCCGTCGCGGCGCAATCGGCTCTTCCGGTCGTCGTGATCGGCCCGGCCGTCGGTCTCTCGCCCGCTAAAGGATCGGCGCCAAGCGGGTTGGCCTCAAGTCGATCAACCGCAGTCGCGCCAACGTGTTCGTTGCGGAGGTCAGCTCCCATGACATGGCTCCCCCAACCGAGACAAAACCTGCTCAATTGATGCACTGACTCGCAGGACGCGCACCTATGTTATGGGGAGATTCACGCCAAAGCAATCGCGCCGTCACGGGTGAGCGCGCGGATCATGAGCCGGGCCGGCACTTCCAGAACTCCGCCAGTCGCGGGCGCGGAGGGCGTCACCGGGATGAGCGCACTGTATGAGAGATAAATCCTCATAGGTGGGTTTGCTGCAACGCGGTATACGCCTTGTCTACCGCTTGGCGGAAACGCAACGACGAGGTGCTGGCCGAGGTGAAGGCCATGATGCTCCAACAGGTCCCGCGCGTACAACAGCACTCGTGGCGTCGAGCAGTCTCTACGGGATGTTCAACGCCGCCAGCGGATTGGCGATCGGCCTTCCGCCTGTCTACGAGATGACGAGACGGTCGACAAAGTTGAGCGTAGTCGAAAGTGTCCAAGAAGTTCCGGTTACCGGGTACGCAGCGATTATCAGGATGCCGCTTTCGGCTTGAAAACCGCCGAGCGCCGAGCAAAAAGCCGCCAAACGCGACGGTCCTATCATCGGCGATTGATCGAGCCTCGCTGTGTGGGCAAGTCCGTGTCAGTTCGATTTATGGCTGCCAAAGAGATAGAGCTCACACCCGACTCCTGCTCGAGCCTGGCGGGTCGTTCGCAGGGGCGGAAGTTGGGAATAGACCGGCCGGACAGAAATTCGCAAGCAGATCGAGTGAACCGTGCTTCGAGAATTGTCCGTGCAAAACCTGTCGCCTTACGGCGACGGCAATTGACGTAACGCATTACTGGAAATCGTGTTGAAATCTGGACTCGTGACGCAGACGTTTTCCGGGAATTACCAGGATTTTGCAGTTTTTGGTGATCCTCTCCCTTCCTACCAGGGGTCGAGAACCAGTGCTCCGCTGGCTTGAAAGTGCCGAGTGTTGCGGGTCATGACGTGAAGGCCGTGGCGAAGAGCGGTTGCGGCCAGTAGGCCATCGACCGCCGGGATGATCTCACCAGCCTTCTGGGCTCTTGCTGTGAGCTCACCCCAAAGTCGTGCCGTCTCCGGATCTATCCCGAGAATCCGATCTCCGAAATTCGCCTCCAAGCCCGTAAGCCACGTTGCAAGAGCCTTCTTCTTCCGCCCAGCGGCAAGCAGGGCGATTCCCTTGGCGATCTCGCCCAGGGTCAGGGCGCTCAGGAAGAGGTCTCCGTCGGCAAGTTCGGCCACCGCCGACTTCACGCCCGTGTGACCGTCGGGCTTGCGAAGCTCGGTCAGTACGCAAGTGTCCAGCAGGGCCTTCATAGCGAGACGTCCCGGCCTAGGCTCCGATCACGTTCGAGGTTCAAGCCATCGAACGATTCGCCCTGCGAGAGATAGTCCTTGAACGCGGGACGCTGGCCCACGAGCCGCTCGAACTCCTCAGCCGACACCACGACCACGGTGTCCTTGCGTCTGCGGACCCGCTGCGGTCCCTCCGTGAGGGCGAGGTTCACGACTTCGCTGAACTTGTTCTTGGCGTCGGCAAGGTTCCATTCCATAGGGGGCCTCCCAAAGATGGCTAGACTGTCTAGCTCTATTGTCTCACGGTTTCGAGGGGCACGCAAGCTGGGGTTTCGGGCTCAAGAATTCTGGACCCCTTCCCTGCGTTTCGGGTCTGGACGGTGGGGAAGCAGGTGACACTGGCAGCTGCCAGTCCGTGCTTGACGCCCTGGCGTCGGAGAAGATGAGCGCCTTGCGGCGGGTGATGAGTTGGCTGGTTTTCATGTTATTTCCCGAAGGTCATGGCGCGCATCTGGCGTTTGGATCCTGACATAACGACCATCCGCCGTGCTGGTGGTTTCGGCTGATGGGCAGTTCGAACAGCGCCGGTGTCAGATCGTTCCCCGCCTCTCCCCAGTAGAGTCGCGGGTGCCACATCAAAATCACAAAGCCGCTGAAGGCCAGCGTCAAGAAGCTCACGGTCACGATCCAGTGAGAGATCCTGACCCAGCGAGTATGCCCGGTCGTGCCCATCTGCACCGGTGGTTGTCGTAATTCGGCCATATGTTTTGAGTGGCCTCACGACAAAGCCATGTGTTGCGTCGGGATTGCACTGGCGGCCAGCACTGGAGTTGCGCCCTATTCTCCTTCTTTCTCCACACTGCGGAGGCGAGCCCGAGCACCGGCCTGTGTTGACCGCGAATTGCATGCCGACCACTACCAAGGCCGCCCCTCGAGCCCGACCAAGGGCCGCAACTTGGACCGCTCGACTGATCGACCCGATGGCTATAGAATTCTTGGAGTGGCAGCACGTATCCAAGGTGAAAGATGACGAAGACGGGCCCGGGCTGCTGATATTCGCGGCGCGATCGTCTGTGGTCCGTATCGCCGCCGGCCAGGACACTCGATGACTAGGCACCCTCCCCTGAAAGCTCTGCTCGCCGGCCATGGCTTGGTTGCCTGTACCTTCCTGACCCTATTCGCTGCGCCTCCGGACCAGTCCCCGGAGCATCCGCCCAACTACGTCGCCGGCAAGCTGATCGAGCTGAATGACAACGGCGCCTGGTCATGGTTCATGGACGAACGTGCGATCGTGGACGACGGCAAGCTCATCGTCGGCTCGGTCCGGGCGGTCGGGCGTTTCAGCTCGCGGCGGCACGCCCCCGACTGGGGCAACGTCGAGGTCTCCGTTCTAGACACCGCGGCCGGCACGACGAGACGGACCGTCCTTCACCGCCACTTCGAGCAGGACGACCACGACGGCCCCGCCCTCCTGGCGCTGCCCGACCGGCGCTACCTGGCCGTGTACAGCAAGCACTCGGTAGAGCGCAGGGTCCATTACCGGCTGTCGGAGCCCGGTAACCCGCTCGCGTGGGGGCCCGCATCCACATTCGAGACGCCCGGCGCCGACCGACCGGCCTTCGGCGGCAACAACGTCACCTATTCAAACCTATTCCGGATGCCCGGCGGCCGGATCTACAACTTCTTCCGCGGCTTCGGCCACGATCCCAACGTGATGTACTCCGACGACTCCAGCCGCACCTGGACCTATGGCGGCCGCCTGTTCCGGGGCCGCGGCGGCTACAGCCCCTACGTGAAGTATGCCTTCGACGGCAAGGATACGATTTACTTCGCGAACACAGACGACCATCCGCGGAACTACGACACCGGCGTCTTCGCCGGCTTCTTCCGCGACGGCATTATCCACCGGTCCGACGGCATCCCGCAAGCGAAACTGACCGGTTCCACGGACACGAAGCTGGCGGCGTGGGACCTGACCCCGGTCTTCCGGGCCGACCCCGACAACCGGGCGTGGGTGATCGACTTGGAGCTGGACGCGCAGCAGCGGCCGTACCTGGTGTTCTCGGTGCATAAGGACGGCCGCGGTCTCCCCCCAGGCAAGGGGGGAGTAGATCATCGCTACTGCTACGGGCGATGGGACGGGTCGGCGTGGCAGGTCCACGAGATGGCCTACGCGGGCACCCGGCTCTACGCGGGCGAGGACGACTACACCGGGCTGGCGGCGCTCGACCCCAACGACCCGAACGTCGTCTACATCTCCACGGACGCGGACCCGGCGGCCGGGACGCCGCTGGTGAGTGCGGCGGACCGCAAACGGCACCGCGAGCTGTTCCGCGGCACGACACGCGATGCGGGCAAGTCATGGCGCTGGGAGGCGGTCACGGCGAACTCGACGGTCGATAACCTGCGGCCCCTGGTGCCCCACTGGAACGACCCGCGCACGGCGCTCGTGTGGATGCGCGGCACCTACGCGAACAACCACGGTGAATGGAACACCGCCGTCGTGGCGCTGATCTTGCCTCCGGATCCGAAGAGTTGATCATCCCTCCGCGTTCCGATCGACCCTGCGAGGGCGCTCGGCTGCGCGCATCGGTCCGACACACGAATGGCACTAGCTTAAGGGCGTGGTGGTCGGTCAGAAGCGCTGTGCAAGGCGGTGAAGGCACGTGGCTACCCGCCCTGCAGCGGTCGCCAGGGGCCAGCGATTGACGGCGACGCGTCCTTGAGTCCGTTGCTGGCCTC